>JBFMBA010000321.1:0-2381 GCA_040755475.1 Thermodesulfobacteriota bacterium | reverse complement strand
ATCCGTCCGCAAGGCCGAAACTGGTCATCCCGACCACCATGCCCGGCAGTGTGACCCAGTTGGGTATTCTCAGCGAAATCAGATCCTCGATGGATGCGATCGCCAGAATGACGGCCAGAAAAAATGTGTGGCTCTGCTCCACTTTCCTACCCGAATGGTTGCGGGAACCGTCGCAGGCGAACCCGCGACCGTTACCGCCCCAGTGATGGGTCAAGGGAGGAGTCTGCCCCTGCCCTGCCCTCTGTTCATCTGGCCGCGGCCGCGGCTGACCGGGGAAGCACCCGTCGTGATCTGCGGGGTAGCCTCTCCACGCTGCCGGCAACATCCGCCTTTTTGTCACCGGTCATCAGCCGCTGATGGCGGTGAGCAGTTCCTGCAGCCGCGTATTGATGGCGCCCCCGAGTGCCGCCCAGGTGACCAGCAAGGCAGCAACGATGAGTCCCGCCGCGACTGCATACTCGACCATTTCCAGTCCCTCTTCCTCCTTTGCGAGTCTTTTGACCATCTGCCATGTCTTTTCCATTTTTTCCTCCTCTGATCATTCGGTATGCCGGTTAAACCCCTCACTCGGACAGGGGCTGCCGGCGATCCTTTGGGGGTGCCCTGTTGACTCCCGGGAATCCCCCTGGCCGGCATGCCTGCCCCTCCGCTGACAATCCCAGGAACGACCCCTTCGCGGTTGATCGATGCCCGGGCGCACGGTTCATCCACAGCCAGAGCCCCGATCGGTGTGCCCCGAAAATGCCTTCAGCCGTCCAGCCGGTTGAATGGCACGTCGATGCGAAGGGTGTTGGCTACGTTATGAAGGGAAAAAGCGGAACAGTCTGTGACGGACGTCACAATTCATGCAGTTTTTCGGTAAAGGCGGGCTTGAGGAGTATGTGTTTGTTGGCCAGGACCTCGATTTCGCCGGATTTCTCCGCTTTGTTGAGAAAACGGGTCACCGTCTCCCGCGATGTCGTGGAAAGCGAGGCGATGTTCTGATGGGTGATGCCCAGACCGATGATCAGGCCGCGGGAATCGCGAACACCGAATTTTTCGCCCAATCCCTGCAGCACAGCCCTCACCCTGTGTTCCGCGTCATCAAAGCTCATGACGCGGATCTGCAGCCATGCCTGCCGAAGACGCGTGCAGAGCAGATCAATGATGCCTCTCATCGCCGCCCTGTTGCCCATGATGACGTGCAGGAAGCTCTCCCGGCTGATCAGACAGATCCGGCCGTCCCTGAGCGCCACAACGGCTGCCGGCGCCGTCTTTCCGTCCAGGAGCGCCATTTCACCGAAGAAATCCCCCTTCTCGTGGATGGCGAGGATATGTTCCTTGCCTTCGGCGCTCATATTGACGACCTTGACCTGGCCCGAGAGGATCAGGTACAGATAATGGCAGGTTTCATCCTGGTGCAGGATGATCTCATTGCGCCGAAAATCGCGATGAACGATGCGTTTCCCGATCTCGTGCCTTTCCGCTTCTGAAAGTCCCACCAGGAAGGGGATCTTCAGAAAGATGCTTTCCATCTCCTTTTCACGTCGCGATTCCACGGCGATCTCCCCGGGACGGGATGTTCCCTGGAGAACAGGGATCCGGTCCTGTGCGGCGGGCAATCCCGGCCGTCACTCTTTTGGCGCTTCGGTACGCCGTTCCAGTTAATCCTATCTGCCGGCACGTTGTCAAGTCCCGCCGCATCGACGATCCTGTCGCATCGATCATGGCATCGGTCAGGTCATGCGATTGCCTGTGGCACCGGGCCGCCTGTCCGCCGGAAGAGGGCGGGACGGGGCTTGCACGGTACGCTGCCGGTCAAATCCCGTTGACTTTCTGTCGTATTTCTGTTTATGTGCCGCAGCTTTCACGATTGGTTGTTTTTTTATGGAACTGAACGCATACGATTATCATCTGCCGGAAGAATTGATCGCCCAGGCGCCGGCCGGGTCCAGAGACGGGTCCCGCATGATGGTCGTACAGAGAGATACGGGAACATGCCTGATCGGGACCTTCCGCGATTATCCCGACTACTTTGCCCGGGGTGATGCGGTCGTCATCAACGACTCGCGCGTCTTTCCGGCCCGCCTGATCGGCCGGAAAGAGACGGGCGGAATGGTCGAAATCCTGCTGCTTGCGCGGCAGGGGATGGACGGGATGCGGGACGAGACATGGGAAGCGCTCCTGCGCCCCGCCAAACGGGTCCGGGAGGGGACGGCCATCCTCTTCGCGCCGGGATGCCGCGCCCAGGTCCTCCAGCGCCTTTCGGAAAAACGGTGGCTCCTGGGCTTCAGCACCGACGTGCCCTTCGACGATTTCCTCGCCCGCGACGGCCGGGCCCCCCTTCCGCCTTACATCAAGCGCCGCGGGGATCAGCGGCGGTCCCGGATCGACCAGGAACG
>JBFMBA010000320.1:0-2366 GCA_040755475.1 Thermodesulfobacteriota bacterium | reverse complement strand
CTATTTTCTCCACGAACGGATCGGCGAGGATCATGCGGTCCACGCCTATTTCAACCCCTACGAGGGGTCGATCGCCCGCCCCTCGCACATCCTGACCCGCAAGATCGACGATCTGGAAGCGGCCATCAGGCGCTTCGTCATCCTCAAGAGGCACGAAAAAACGGCGATTCTGATCATTTCGCCGGAGACGGGGCGGCTCCCGGAGGATATGGGGGCGCTGGCGCGCTTCATTTCCGGCAAGAGCGGCGGTCAGGGCGAGGTCGTGTCGGCACTGTGCGAGGGGCTCGGGGACCGGGGTCTGGATGTCCATCTGGTGATCCTCAATCTCAAGGAGCGGTTTCAGCGCGAGGCACAGATGACGGAAGTGCAGTGGAGGGACATCCGTTACCGGGTCGATTCCGATACGATCCATCTGGTCAGCTCCGCGGTCTTCGCCGACAACCTGAGCGCCTATTCCGGCGATCCGATCCTGACCGCCGTTGAATTCCAGAGGGAAATCGTCAACAATGTCATAAAAACCGTTCGGGCCAGACACGAGGGCAGGCTGATCGTGCACAGCCACGACTGGATGGCGGGGGGGGCGATCACAGCCTACGCGGCAGCCACCGGCCTGCCCGTACTGCACACGGTCCACAACGTGTTCACGGCTTGCGTCCCCCTCGACCTGCTGGGGGGAATCGGCCTGAAGCGCATCGGCGACCGCCTCTTTCTTTCGGAGAACGAGGGAAGAACCTGCATCGACTGCCAGGCGACGGCCATCAAGAACGCGACCATGATCAATTTCGTCGGCGAGCGGTTTCTCAAGGAGGTGGTGGAGGACTACTTCCTGGACAGGGATCTGGTTCCGTCCAGCGTCCGCAAGGAAGTGAAGGAAAAATACTACCACGATGCGGCCCGGGCGATCATCAACGCCCCCTCAGCGCGGATCTACCCGGAGCGGTGCGAGGCGCTGGTGCGCAAGTACGGTCCGGACGATCCGGTCATGGAAGCCAAGCGGGACAACCTGGTCGAATTTCAGAAGCGGACCGGCCTGAAGGTGAACCCGCTCGCCCTTCTCTATTTCTGGCCCTCCCGTCTGGATCCCTTCCAGAAGGGGATCGAGATCCTCGAGGAGGCCATGGAGCCCTTCGTCGACCAGCATCCGGATGTCCAGATCGCGATCGTGGCGGACGGGATCGGCAACGACCGGACGCACACCGACCGCCTCGGCGGCATTGCCTTTCGTTCCGGCGGGCGGATCGCCTATCAGCCCTTCAACGAGGAGCTTTCCCTGCTGGGGTATGCGGCCGCGTGCGATGTCTTCGGCGCGTCGCTCTACGAACCCTGCGGTCAGATCGACCAGGTGGGAAACATCTACGGGGCGACGGCCACCAACCGCGATACCGGGGGATACCACGACAAGATCCGCGAACTGAGGCTCAAGGAAGACGGCTCGCCCCAGGACATGGGAAACGGATTTCTCTTCCGCGATTACGATGTGGGAGGGCTCTGGTTCGGACTGCGGAAAAGCGTGGCCTTTCATCGCCTGCCGCCGGAGGTGCGGGAGAAGCAGATTCGGCGGATCATGCGGGAATCCCGCGAGCGGTACAGCCTGGGTCACATGATCGCCGAGTACATCCGGATCTACGAGAAGCTCAACAACGGCAAACCCCTGGTGTAGCGCCGGCATCCGCTTCGCCCGTCCATGCAGGGCCGATCTCCGTCCATAACGGTGAACCCCGGGTACGGCCGGCACGCTATCCGAGGCTTCGGCTCACCCCCCGGGCGATGGCACGGACACGGCGCATCGCCTCCTGCTCGTCGATGGTGACGAGCCGCCGGTTCCTCATCACCGGTTTGCCGTTGATCAGCACCGTATCCACGTCCGCGCCCCCGACGGCGTAGACGAGGTGCGAGTAGGGGTCGTACAGGGGCGTCAGGTGCGGTTTGTCCGTATCGATGATGCAGATATCCGCCTTCTTTCCCGCTTCGAGCGTACCGACCAGCGCATCCAGGCCGAGAACTTTTGCCCCGTCCCGGGTTGCCATCCTCAGGACCGTCCGGGCAGGCATGGCCGTCGGGTCCAGCAGGGCGACCTTTGCCAGCTTGGCGGCCGTATCCATTTCCGAGAACATGTCGAGGTTGTTGTTGCTGGCGCAGCCGTCCGTCCCCAGGCCGACGGTGATACCCCGGCTCTGCATGGCCGAAACGCGGGCCACGCCCGAGGCCAGCTTCATGTTGCTCTCCGGGTTGTGGACCACCTTGCAGCCGCGGTCGGCAAAAATGGCCATGTCCTGGTCGTCCATCGCCACGCAGTGAAAGGCGATGAACCGCTCATCGAGGAACCCTCCCTCCAGGAGGAACCGGGTCGCCCGCCCGCCGAGCCT
>JBFMBA010000319.1:0-2326 GCA_040755475.1 Thermodesulfobacteriota bacterium | reverse complement strand
CGCCGAGAAGACCCGGTTTGAGCCGACGACGAAGGTGATCGACATGCCAAGCCGGTGGAGCGCGTCGCCGATCTGCATGCCGACCGGACCCGCGCCGGCGATGACGGCATGACCCGTCCGGCCCCCGATGCGGTCCCGAATCCCCTTCACGTCGGAAAGATCGCGGACGGTAAAGACAAAGGGAAGATCGCCGCCCTCAATCCCCGGCCTTTCCGGTGTCGCACCCGATGCGATGAGCAGACGGTCGTAGGAATAGGCCCGACCCGCCGCGGTCGCAACCTCGCGCCGGCCGGGGTCGATCCGAACCACCTCCTCGCCCGGCAGAAGCTCCGCCCCGGATGGCGGCTCAAGGAAAAGCCCTTCTTCTTCGATCTTTCCCGCAAGGAGGTATGGAAGCGCCATCCTGGCATAGGGTTTGACATCCTGCCGTGAAAGGAGGGCCACGCTTCCCGCCGGATCGGCCTTTCGGAGCGTGGCCGCGGCGCTGAGCGCCGCCGGCCCGCATCCGATGATCACATGCTTCATGGATTTCATGAATGTATCCCCCGAATAAGCCCCCCGCCCTTCGACAGAAAAGGGCGTGGGGGCTGTTCACTCTGAAATCAAAGCCCGAGCTCCGCGAGCTTTTGTTTCGTCGGAACGCCGGCGCCGTCCCAGCCGCGCAGCGTGTAGTACTCGGGCAGCATCTGATCGAGTTTGTTCACCTGCCCCTCGCAGGGTCCCGCCGGCAGCGGGTCCTCCAGCATGCGCGGCGGCAGGGCGTCGTCCTTCGCGGAGAGCCCCGCCTTGAGGTTGAAGAGCCGCTCCAGGTTCCAGATCCTCGCCCCGGCCTTCATGAACTCCTCGGTGCTGTACGGTACACCCGTTGCCTGGCTGATCAGCGCCGCCAGCTCGTCGGCGCCGATGCCGAAGGTCACAAAGAGGCAGGCCCCCGATGAATCGAGCGCCGCCGTCAGATCCTGAAAGGTGATCGTCCACTGTGCCTTTCCCTCGGTGGTGAGGTTATCCATCTTCACCGGGTTGCCGAGGATCTCGACCGCCGTCATGTAGCCGCGGACATGGCAGCCGCCGCGGTTGCTCGTTGCGTAATTGAGCCCGATTCCCTGGAGGGCACGGGGATCGTAGGCGGGCATCTCCTGCTTCTTGGCGCTCATGGAATACTCAGGATGACCGAAGCTCTCGGCCAGCCGGTAGCTCCCCAGGGCGAGCTGCTTTCCGAACCCTTCCCCGGCGCCCGTCTTGCGGGTCATCTCCACCATCGTCTCGGCGTCGCCGAAGCGCAGGGCGGCCCCATCGGTGTCCTTCGCCGTGATGATCCCGTTTTCGAAGAGGTCCATCGCGCAGGCGATGGTCGTCCCCATCGCGATGGCGTCCATGCCGTAGTCGTTGCAGAGGTAATGGGCCTTCGTGACTGCGTCCAGATCGTCGATGCCGCAATCCGGTCCGAACGACCAGGCGGTTTCATACTCCGGCCCTTCCCCGACGCCGGCGTATTTTGGGTTGGTGATCCGCGTAGCCCGGCCGCAGCTCATGATACAGGAAAAGCAGCCCCTCGGCCGTACCAGGATTTTCTTGGTCAGCGATTCGCCTCCGACCTTGTCCGCGGTCGCAAAAACCCCCTCCCGGAAATTCCTCGTAGGAAGGCCCCCGCTCTCGTTGAGGATGTTGATCAGGACGTCCGTGCCGTAAGCCCTGAGTCCCCCGCCGCCGACCGGGTGGTTTTTGATCATGTCGCGCGCCTTGATCATCGCCTCCCGGAAGCCGTTGACATCGGCGACCCGGACCGCGCCCGTCCCTTTGACGGCCACCGCCTTGAGGTTCTTCGATCCCATGACGGCCCCGACACCGGTCCTGCCCGCGGCCCGGCCGCATTCGTTCATGATGTTGGCAAACAGGACCAGCCTCTCCCCCGCCGGACCGATACAGGCGACCGACGCCTCCTCGTCCGTTGCGGCGCGGATGGCCGCCGTCGTCTCCGGCACCGTCTTTCCCCAGAGCGCCGTCGCATCGCGCAGCTCGATCTGGGCGTCGCAGATCCAGAGATAGACCGGCGTTGCCGCTTTCCCCTCGAAGATGATCAGGTCGTAGCCCGCATACTTGAGCATCGGGCCGAATGCGCCTCCGGAGCTCGATGCGGCGATCGTCCCGGTCAGCGCCCCCTTTGTCACGACGTTGAAGTGGCCCGCCGAGGGCGCGTTCGTTCCGGAGAGGGGCCCGGTCGCGAAGATGAGTTTGTTGTCCGCGCTCAGGGGATCGATCTTCGGATCGATCTCGTCGGACAGGATACGGCTTCCCAGACCGCGGGCGCCGATATACGTTCTGGCCA
>JBFMBA010000318.1:0-2048 GCA_040755475.1 Thermodesulfobacteriota bacterium | reverse complement strand
ACCGAGCTCGCCCGGCGATTGAATCCGACGCTCTACATTCTGGTCCGCACCCGTTTCGTCTCGGAGATGAACGCCCTGATCGATCTGGGAGCCAACGACGTGATCCCGGAGGAGTTCGAAACATCGGTGGAAATCTTCAGCCGCATTCTGGGCAAGTATTTCATCCCGAAGGAGGAGATCGAACAACTGACCTCGGAGATCCGCTCGGACGGCTATGAAATGCTCAGAACCCCCTCCCTGAGCACGCTGCGCCCCTGTTCCATGGAAAGCTGTCTGCCGGATCTGGAAATCACCACCCTGCGCATCGAAGAAGCTTCGCCTTTTGTCGGCAAGACGCTCCAGGAGACGGAGATGCGCAAGAAATACGGCGTCACGCTGCTTGCCGTCAACCGCAACGCCGCGATCATTTCCAATCCTTCCGCCAATTGGGCCTTTGCAGGGGGGGATATTCTCTTTGTGGTCGGAGATACGAAAAGCATCCAGCAGGTCAAGCACCTGCTGCGCACCGAATCCCATTGACTTGAGAAGTGAAAAAATGGTAGGTCCGTCCGGTCGCACCGGCGCAGGGCGCCGCCCGGTTCGGAGGGGCGACAAGGGTTCGGGACCCGGAATACAGGGAGGCATCATGTTCATCGAGCAGCGACAAGTGGGGCATATGGCGGTCTTTGCCTACCTGGTGGGCGACGAGGCCGGCGGCGAAGCGATCGTCATCGATCCGGCCGCCGATACGGACGGGATCATGGCGGCCGCCAAAAAACGGAATGTCCGGATCACGGCAATCGTCAACACCCACGGCCACGTCGATCATACCGGCGGCAACAGGGACATGAGAGAGCTGACCGGGGCCCCGATCGTCATCCACGAGGCCGACGCCGACATGCTCGTCTCCACACCCGAGGCGATGCTGCGCATGTTCGGGGCAAAAGCCTCCCCGCAGGCGGACAGAACCGTCAAGGAGGGGGAGCTCATCGTCGCCGGCAGTGTCATGCTGAGAGTGATCCACACGCCGGGCCACTCCCCCGGAAGCATGGTGCTGTACACGGACGGATACGCCTTCACCGGCGACACCCTTTTCGTGGAGGCCGTGGGAAGGACCGATCTCCCCGGCGGATCGGGTGAGGTGATGTTCGACTCCATCCTGACCAGGCTTTGCACACTGCCCGATGAGACGGTGGTCCTGCCGGGCCATAACTACGGCAGCGCCCCCACCTCCACGATCGGCCACGAGAAGAAATACAACCCCTTTTTGCGATAGCGACCACGCGAAGGGAGCATGACGTTGAACACAGCGGGTTTGATGCAAACCGAACTGACGGAATTGACGCTGGTAGGCAGGGGAAAGGTCCGCGACATCTATGCCGTTGACGCCTATCTCCTGATTGTGGCAACGGACCGGATCTCCGCCTTCGATTTCATCATGCCGAACCCGATTCCGGGCAAGGGGGAAGTCCTCACCCGCATGTCCGCCTTCTGGTTCGGAAAGACCGGCGACATCATCCCCAACCACTGTGTTTCCATCGACCCCGATGACTACCCCGCCGCGTGCGCCCCCTACCGCGATCTTCTGCGGGGGCGCAGCATGCTGGTGAAAAAGGCGAAGCCGCTTCCGGTGGAATGCGTGGTCCGCGGCTATCTGAGCGGGTCCGGATGGAAGGAGTACCGCCAGGGGAAGCCCGTTTCCGGAATCACCCTCCCTGCCGGACTGAAGGAATCCTCAATGCTTCCCCGGACCATCTTCACGCCGTCCACCAAGGCACCGGACGGCGAGCACGACATTCCCATCACCCGGGAGGAGATGGAGAGAATCATCGGCAAGAACCACACCGACCGGGTCATCGGGGCAAGCCTTGCGGTCTACGAAAGAGCCGTGGGGATCGCCGCCGCGGCGGGGATCATCATCGCCGACACCAAGATGGAATTCGGGATTCTGGAGGGGGAACTGATTCTGATCGATGAACTGCTCACACCCGATTCGTCGCGATTCTGGCCGAAAGACGACTACGAGGAAGGCAGGCCCCAGAAGAGCTACGACAAGCAGTTCCTGCGGG
>JBFMBA010000317.1:0-2963 GCA_040755475.1 Thermodesulfobacteriota bacterium | reverse complement strand
GACGCCGACCGGATCGGCGTGATCACGGACCGGGGCGAGGTCCTCTGGGGAGACGAGCTTCTCCTTCTTTTCGCCCGATCCATTCTCAAAGAAAATCCCGGCGCCGCGATCATCGGTGAAGTCAAGTGCTCGCAAAAACTCTTCGACGACATTGCCCGGCACAAAGGACGGGCGATCATGGGGAAGGCCGGCCATTCGCTGATCAAGGGGAAGATGAAGGAAGAGAAGGCGCTGCTTGCCGGAGAGATGAGCGGTCACATCTTCTTCGCCGACCGTTACTTCGGCTACGACGACGCGATCTACGCCTCCCTCCGGCTGCTCGAGATCCTCTCGGAAACGGGAAGGAAACTGAGCGAACTGATGGCGGATATCCCCCGGACCTATACCACCCCCGAGATCCGCGTCGACTGCCCCGACCGGATCAAGTTCCGTGTCGTCGATGCCGTCCGCGAGCATTTTCAAAACACCCATGAGATCATCACCATCGATGGCGTCCGGGTGCCCTTCGGCGACGGATGGGGTCTGCTGAGGGCGTCGAACACGCAGCCGGTCCTCGTGATGCGCTTTGAAGCGACCACCGAGACACGGCTGGCCGTCATCAGGAAAGGCATGGAGGATGTCCTGGAAGGCATCCTCACATCGCTGCCGTCATAGCTGAACCTTTGATGGAATATCTGATTGCCACACTTTTGTATGCGGGGCGATATGACAGAGATATCCAAGGGTTTGAATCACGGCACCTACCACATCCTCTCCGCCGACATCGGCGGAACCCACAGCCGTTTTGCCCATTTTAGGTCAAGTCCTTCGGGAGATCTCGATCTGGTTTCCCATCTCTGGATCGACACCGCCGAGGCGGGGTCCTTCGCCGAGCTTCTGCAAAAACTGCGCGGCAGCGAATTCCCCTTCGATCCCGGGCAAGCCGATATGGTCGGCATCGCCCTTGCCGGACCGGTCACCGGAGGGGTCAGAGGTGATCCGCCCCTGATCCCGTGGGAGGTCGACATCACCCATGCCCGGCGTGATTTCGGATTCCGGCGTGCTATCCTGATCAACGATTTCGTGGCGCAGGCCTATTGCTGTCTTTCGCCGGTAGGCAGGGCCGCCGAGACCATCCTGGCCGGATCCCCCGAACCGCGCTCGACGATCGCCGTCATCGGAGCAGGCACGGGTCTGGGGAAGGCCATCCTCGTGCCCGATGACCGGGACGGTTACAGCGTCGCGCCTTCGGAAGGCGCGCACGCCTGCTTTCCCTTCATCGGCGAGCGGGAATGTGCGCTGCAGCGTTTTTTCACGACCTCCCGACAGGTCCCTTACGCCACGTACAACCATGTGGTCTCGGGAAGCGGACTGACGGCGATCCACGAATTCCTCACGGGCAGCCGCCTGGAGCCTGCGCAGGTGGCCGAGCGGTTTGCGCGGCATCCCGATACGCTGGAATGGTTTGCACGGTTCTACGGCCGGGCCTGCCGGAATTTCGCGCTCGAAACCTTCGCGCGGGGAGGCCTCTATATCGCGGGGGGTCTTGCGGCCAGAAACCCCGGTATCCTGCACGAAGGGGCTTTCAGAAAGGAGTTCCTCGACTCCGACACCATGGGGTCCGTGCTGGAGCGCCTGCCGGTGTTTCTGGTCAGGGACCAGAACAGCGGCCTCTGGGGGGCGGCGATGAAGGCGGCACAGGTGCTGCTGGCCGATCGGTCAGCATAAGCGGAGCGGAACAGGGAGTCACCGGGCAATGAAGCCAACGGCACGGGAAAAACGAGGGCTGTGCGGCATATGCAGCGCCGGGTGCTGGATCGTAGCCGCCTACGATGAAGAGGGAAGAATCATCCATGTAGGGCCCGATGAGGGATCCGGCATGGGCATCATCTGCCCCTTGGGAGAGCATTCGCCCGAGATCATCTATTCGGGGGACCGCCTCCTGCATCCCCTGAAAAGGAAGGGGCCCAAAGGCGGATACGATTTCGAGCGGATCACCTGGGATGAGGCCTATGCCACCATCGTGGACCGGCTGAACCTGATCAAGGGCGAGTACGGCGCGGAAGCGGCGGCGATCTATACGGGCGTCGGCAGCTTCGAGCTTTCCCTGTGCGATGTCTTCCAGCCTGCCGGGGTCGCCGTATCCTCCGCCAGCAGCGTCCTTTTCCCGTTCGGATCACCCAACACCATGGGGGTGGGTGCCCTGTGTTATGTTTCGTACGGCATGATCGCCCCCCACCTGACCACCGGTCGGATGCTCATCAACATGTTCAACGATATCGAACATTCCCGGATGGTGATCCTCTGGGGCACCAATCCCGCCACCGACTCCCCCCCCATCGAGATGCACAGGGTCCTGAGGGCGAAGCGCAGCGGCGCCCGGGTGGTGGTGATCGATCCGCGAAGAACGACGGCGGCCAAGCTGACCGATGCCGAGTGGATCCCCATACGACCGGGTACGGACGGGGCGCTGGCGCTGGGGATGTGCAATGTCCTGATACGGGAGGAGCTCCACGACGAGCATTTTGTGACGCACTGGACCGTGGGCTTTTCCGAGTTTTCACGATACGTTCAGCATTTCCGGCCCGAGGTGGTGGAGCATATCACCGGCGTCCCCGCCGGCACGGTGGTTTCCCTCGCCCGTGAGATAGCGGCGGCCCGGGGCGTGTCGCAGCTCATGTACACGGGGATGGAATACAGCCACAGCGGCGTTCAGGGCATCCGGGCGGCGCTGGTGCTCTGGGCCCTGGCCGGGCAGCTCGACGTCCCGGGCGGGCTCTGTTTCTCCATGCCGAACAGCCGTTTTCCCGTCAACCGCGACGGGCTGATCAAAAACCCCGTCGCCAACCCCCGTCTGGGGCGGGATCGGTTTCCCGTATACATCCATTACCGGGACGAGGCCCACGCCAGCGCCCTGCCCGACGCGGTCCTCAGGGGGATCCCGTACAGGGTTCGCTCCCTGATCATCCTGGGAGGGTCCATCA
>JBFMBA010000316.1:0-5985 GCA_040755475.1 Thermodesulfobacteriota bacterium | reverse complement strand
GCCTGTCCCGGTTTTCCGCCGGCTCGACCTTCACCGGCGCCGCCGGTACAGGTGCCTCCGGTGCGGGGGTCTCCTGCACGGGGGCGTTGCGCACGGGAGCGTTCAGCATGGGAGCGTTGCGCATGGGAGCGTTCAGCGCCTCGGGCGCCGCCAGGGCAACCCCTTCCGGCGCCTGTCTTTTCCGTACCGCGGGGGCGGCGGCCTTCCCCGATCCGGATTGGTTCCCGTGAACCAGGAAGGCCATGATGATCCCCTCACCGGGGGGCGCAGCCGCCCCCGGGGCCTGCACGGAAGCCGCTGTGAGCAGGAGCGTCAGGAACGCGGCATGCACCGCGGCCGAAACCGCCAGGGCATGAACGAACACCCTTTCCCCGGCGTGCAGGCGGATCCTTTCGCCGATATGCTCGCTATGGGAACAGGCCTGTGACATCCCCGCCCACACCCCTCAGAACTCCAACGAGACGCCGCCCTTGAATGTCCTTCCCGGCATGGGATAGAAGACCCGCGGCGAAAAGGCGGTTTCCTTCACGCCGACGGTGGCGTACTTCTCGTCGGTCAGGTTGTCCACACCGACGAAGGCCGAAATCTTGTAGCGGTTCAACGGGGGTCGATAGAAAAGCAGGAGATTGGCAACCTGGTAAGCGGCAAGCTTTTCCCCGCTGTTGTCCTTGTCGCCGCTCAGATAGGCGTCGCTTACGAAACGGATCTCGGGCCGCAGGACGAAGGCGCCGGGCAGATACCACTCCGCACCCAGGTGAAGGACCCGGTTGGGAACCAGGGGCAGCTCCCTGCCGTTGTAAGGGCCCGACGTGAACGTCGCCCGGTGGTAGGTGAAGCTTCCGTACAGTTTGAACCGCTTTTCCCACAGGTAGGAAAACGTCCCCTCCGCCCCCTCGTGGCGGGTGCTGTCCAGGTTTTCGTTCCTTCTGGTCGCGTCGTTCCAGGCAATCTCGCCCTCCATGTCGATCTGGAAGAGGGTCAAGCCGACCGTGAGACTTTTCAGAGGGCTCCAGGATACACCCGCCTCCACGGTCTTGGCCGTCTCCTTTTCCAGGTCGGCCAGAAAGCCGTTTCCCCATCCATAGTAGGAAGCCTGCTCGTCGATGAAGGGCAGCCGGTATGCCGTGGCGTACCGGGCAAACACCTTCGATCTTTCACCCACCAGGTAGGTGAGTCCCGCTTCATAGGCATCCCCCCGGTGTGTTTTTTTCGCATCGAAATCGACGGTGCCGGGCAGTGTGACGCTGTTGCCCCTGATGGCCGCCTCCTCCCACCGGTAACCGGCGCTCAGGATCAGGGGCGGGGCGAGCGTGAACTCGTCGCGGATATAATATCCGGTCGTTTCCCGGGTCAGGTCGACCACGCTGAGCTTTTGGGTCCTTCCCCGCTCTGCGTACCGGTCCATCTTGAAGGGTTCGAAGTAGTAATCCACACCGGCCGTCAGCTTGTTGGGGCGCCCGAAAAGAGGCCTCTCCAGGATGTACTTCGGGGTCACGGCATAGGTGTGGATCGCGTAGCTGTTGAATGAGCTCCAGCTGGTGTAATTGGTTTCCGCCTCCTTGATTCCGGCCGAAAAACCGATCTCGGCCCGGCCGAAGTCCCCGAGGATCGAATCGATCCGGAACCATACATCGGTCTGCCGGTCCTTGCCGTCGTCATCGGAGCTGGCCGCGGTCCAGTATGCCGGCCGCGCCGGCTGATACTGGCGGCGGTCCATCGCCATCTCCTCCGGGGTGAGGCTGCCGGGCAGCTCGAACTGGGTCCTGTTGAAGGACGCTCCCATCAACAGCCCCAGATAGTCGCTCAGGTCATAGGCCAGATCCAGACCTGCGCCCTGGGAGGAGACCGTCGACCGTTTCCGGTAACCGAGGGAGTCATAGTTTGCGCCGCTGACGGCATAGGACCACTTCTTCTCCGACCCGCTCACCGCCGCCTTCTCATGGTGGAGTCCGTAACTTCCGGCGATGGCCGAGAGGTGGACCGTGGGTTTCCCCTCACCTTTTCGCGTGATGACGTTGATGACGCCGGCCACGGCGGAATCACCGTGGAGGACGCTGCCCGCCCCCCGGACGATCTCGATTCTCTCCACCTGGCTCAGGGGAATCTGGAACCAGTTGACGGAGGCCATATCCGGCCTGTTCAGCCGCCTCCCGTTGAGCTGTATCTGAACCTTTCCGTAGGGGTTGTCGCCGCCCATCCCCCTCAGGTCGATCACGGAAAGGGGCTCATGGCCGCTGTACGATCGGAATTGAATCCCCTCCTGCCGCTCCAGGATCTCCACCAGGTTCGTCGCCCCCGAATCGCGGATCTCCTTTTCCGTGATGACCGTGACATGGGCGGGCACCTTCCGGATCTCCTCCACATCCCGCGTCGCGGTCACGACCACCTCCTGCAGGACCGCCGTCCGTCCCGGGTCACCGGGCAGCGCCCCGGCAAACGCGGAGTCAGCCGCATTCAGCAAAAACAGAGCAAAAAAACCAAGCCACAGAACTCTCGAAAACCACATCCTCTTCCTCCTTCTTTTCCTCTCGAAAAGTTGGTGTTGTCATCCGCCGGCCAGATACCTGGCTCGCGGCCCATGCCTTCGCTCCGCACCGTTCCGATCCTTCCGAAGAAAGGTTGCCGGACTTCGATGGCCTCTTTCGGGCTGGTTCCGCCTACAGTTGCGGGGCAGCGCCGGCTTGACACCGGCTTTCCTGACCCGGCGAATGGCTGCCGAGCAGGGTAACCCTCGGCAGTCCGGTTAGAGGTTGACGGTCAACGGCGACGTTGACCCCGTATACATCCCGGATGTGCGCCTCGGTAATGACCTCCGAAGGACGCCCCAGGCAGTGGATCCGACCTTCCCGCAGCAGCGCGATCCGGTCGCAGTAAAGCGCGGCCAGATTCATGTCATGCGTGACCGACAGGACCGTGAGGCCCGCATCGCGGCTCAGTGACCGGATCAGGTCGAAGGTGCGGATCTGGTGAGCGATGTCGAGGGAGGAGGTGGGCTCATCCAGGAGGATGACCTCCGGCTCCTGCGCCAGCGCCCTGGCGATAAGCACCTTCTGCCGCTCGCCTCCGCTCAGGGTATCCATGAGCCGCGAAGCGAGAGGCAGGATATCCGTTGCCTCCATGGCGGACCGGGCGACCGCCAGATCCCTCTCCGACTCGAAAGCCAGGCGGCCGATATGGGGGGTTCTCCCCATCAGGACGACCTCCTGCACCGTCAGGGGGAACATCCACGACGTCCCCTGGGGAACGACCGCGACGAGCCGCGCCAGCTCCCTTCGCTTCATCATGCCGGGAGCGGCCCCCCTGAGGCGGATGGTTCCTGCCAAGGGCAGGCGAATCCCGTCGATCAGGTTCAGGAGCGTGGACTTCCCGGAGCCGTTGGGTCCCAGGATCCCGAAAAACTCCCCCTTCTCCACGGTCAGGGTGACATCCTCGAGCACCCGCTTTTGGCCGTAAGCAAACCCGACCCGTTCCACTTGCACAACCGGCGTCATTCAGGCCGTCCTCTTCATCAGGTAGGCAAAGTAGGGGGCGCCGCAGAGGGCCGTGACCACACCGACCGGCAGCTCGGCGGGGGACATGACGACGCGGGCGATGGTATCGGCCGCCATCAGGAACGCACCGCCGAAAAGCGCCGCCGCCGGCAGCAGCAGCCGGTGGTCGGACCCGACGAGCATGCGCACCGCATGGGGAACGATGAGACCCACGAAGCCGATGATGCCGCTGACCGAAACGGCCGCCCCCGTCACCAGCGAAGCGGACAGGAGCAGGAGCAGCCGGGTCCGCTTCACCGAAATCCCGAGCTGAAGGGCCGTCTCTTCGCCGGTCAGAAGGATATTGAGATCCCGCGCGTGGAGGAACATGACGACAAAACCGGCGACCAGAAAGAGGGCCGCCAGCATGATGTCTCCCTCCCCCGCCATGGCCAGATCGCCCATCAGCCAGAAGATCACGCTGCGGATCTGCTCGCCGCTGGTGACCGAGACGAGAAACATGATGAGCGCCGAGAAAAAGGCATTGACGATGATGCCGGCCAGCAGGGTGCGGTCCATCCGCCGTTCGCCGGTCACGCCGGACAGCCCCCATACGAGCAGCATGGAGAGGAACCCGCCGGCGAAGGCCAGACCGGGGACGCCGAAAGGAAGCGCACCCAGACCCGTCATGATGGAGACAATGGCGCCCACGGCAGCGCCGCCGGAAACGCCGAGCACATAGGGGTCGGCCAGCGGGTTGCGCAGCAGACCCTGAAAGACGGTGCCGGAGCAGGCCAGGGCGGCGCCGACCAGGCCCGCCAGGACGATCCGCGGGATCCGGATCGAAAATAGGATGGTCCGCTCCGCCCCGGTCAAGGGATCCGATACGCCGGGAAAATGGACCGTGGCGAGAATGCCCTTGAAGACGGCGGCGATCCCGATCGGCGCGGGACCCGCCAAGAGGGAAAAAACGGAAATGCCGGCCAGCAGTGCCAGCAAAAAGAGGCAAACCCTGAATATTCTGACCGGTGTCAGATGAGAAACTGGATGGGGCAAGATCTTCCTCCCGCGAGTATACTCCCGGTGGATCGGTTTTCCGGCTTCGGGCCGCCTACTCGCCCGCCTTCCCCTCGCGGTTCCCCTGCGAGAGTGGCACTCCGGGCTTTCGTTCCCTTCACGGCTGCGGGGCAGCGGGGGATTTTCACCCCCTTCCACACATCCACCTCGATCTTTATGGAAAGGAAATTCTTGCAGAAGGAGCGGGTTTTGTCAAGCCTGATTTAGCAGACCGACCGCTTCCGGCCCCGCATCAGTGACGCCGCATGAGGTGCCGGACCGCCTTCTCCAGACCGTCGAGGGTGAGCTCGAACATGGGAAAGCACTTGCGGATCTCCCCGATCGTCCAGGTGTAAGACCAGCTCGATTCCGGCTGGGGGTTCAGCCAGGCGGCATGGCGGAAGGTCCGGGCGAGGAACGCCAGCCGTTCCGCGCTGCTGCGGCCCTCCCTCTGACCGACGTAAAGCGATCCGTTCATGCCGACCAGCTCGTAGGGCGCCATCGCCGCGTCCCCCACGATGATCAGGCGCGTCTCCGGATCGCGGCGGAGGAAGGCCTCTATCGGCTCGGGCTTCAGGTGGCGCTGGGGATCGCTCCAGACGCGGCCGTAGATCGTGTTGTGGAAGTAGTAAATCGTCAGGTCCTTGAACTGGGAGCGGGCATAGTTGAACAGCGTCTGGACGATCCCCACGTAGGGGTCCATGGACCAGCCGCCGTTGTCGATCATCAGGAGCACCTTCAGGCGGTCCGCCAGACGGCGATCGAAGACGATCTCGATCTCCCCGCCGCTTTTCATGGTCTGGGCGATGGTCTTGTCGATGTTGACGATGTCCCGCGGACCCTGGGGAACCATCCTCCGGAGCCTTTTGAGCGCCTCCCCCATCTGGACCTCGGTCAGGGGCCCCTCCTGGCTGTAGTCCCTGTAACGGCGTTCCAGGGCCACCTTCACCGCCGATCCCCTCCGGGAGGCGCCGCCCACGCGCATCCCCCCGGGGTGAAAACCCGAATGACCCACGGGGGAGGTCCCGCCCGTCCCGATCCAGCGGTTGCCGCCGTGATGGGCCCCGTCCTGATCCCTGAGGCGGTCGAGGAAGTACCGGATCAGTTCCTCCGGCGTCAGCCGGGCGAGCATGCGCTCGTCGATACCCAGCACCCCCGCCAGCTCCCGCGGATGCTTCAGCCACTCCTCCAGGAGCGCCCGGGCGATCCGGGAGAGCTCGGCATCATCCCCCTCCTCGATCGGCGTGCCCCGGAAATAGTGGGCAAACGCCTGGTCGTAGGCGTCGAAATAGCGCTCGCTCTTCACGAGAATGGCGCGGGCCGCCGTGTAGAAATCGTCGAGGGTTCCGATCACCCCCAGGGCCAGCGCCTTCTGGAGGCGGAGAAAGGAGGTGGGGGTGACGGGGATCCCCCTTTCCCGGAGCAGATAAAAGAATCGGACGAACACGGTGTGATATCC
>JBFMBA010000315.1:0-10685 GCA_040755475.1 Thermodesulfobacteriota bacterium | reverse complement strand
CGAGTTGTGGAAAATCTTAAGAAAAGGGCCCTTGAGCTTGGCTTTACCTTGGTAAAAACCGCGCTCCCTTGCCCAACAATATGTGTTGAATGATCTCATATGGTTACGGTGAAGTTACTTAGAAGCTGTAGAGGTTTTGTTGATCAGCGGGCCCATGGCAGGAGTTACCCACAGCCTGGTTATCGACCGCCATTTACTGGGGAAGGGCGGTTGGGGATTGGCTATGGATAACTCCCGGGCCTTGATCTTGATTGTCGGTTTATTGGGCATTTTGGTTACATGATTTCCGTAGCCGCGATGCGAACATGTTCCGGTGAGATGACCTGGCATTTTTCTCTGGCCGCGGCGATCAGGGCGCCCTTGGCCAGGAAGTTGGCTCTTCGGAGCAGGCCTCCCGATCCCTGGTGGACGGCGAGGATGGCCTCATCGGGGAACAGTTGCTCTTTGACGCCGGCGATTTTGAGATGATGTTTGATATACCCGGCCATGTCTTTGTATTTGAGGCCTTCGAGGTGGCTTTTGCCGATGATGCGGGAAGCCAAGGGTCTTGAGGTATGGAACATCAGATTATCGACGAGGTTGTTCTGTCCGGCCAGGATGATGGGCAACAGGGGCTTGGAATCCATGTCGAACTGGCTGATGGTGTGAAGCTGGGCGAAGATTTCCAGTCGGAGCAGGGAGGCCTCGTCGATGATCAGGACGGGGGTTTGTTTTCTCTGGGTGATTTCGATGACGACTGTTTTGAGGGTATGTATCAGCCTGGCCAGGGAGTTGGTCTGGCCGTCCACGTCGAAGCCGCCGCATATTTGTTTGAGGATATCTGCCATGGGTCCGGTAGTGGCTACGATGGAGACGACCCGGTATTGCGAGGGATGAAGCTTTCCGGCGGCATGGCGCAGGGCGGTGGATTTGCCGCTGCCCACATCGCCGGTGATGATGGAGACGGCGCCCAGATTCAGGGCGTAGAGGAAGCGTTCCGTGACGGCCTGAAGCCCCGGCAGGGGGTAGAGATCATCGAGCTGGACATCCTGAGCAAAGGGTTCTTTCTGAAACCCGAAGAAGGTTTTATAGCTCATGATCCACCTCCCCGAAGAGTTTTCCGCCCGTATATTTTTCGGGTTCCGGAGCGGGAGGGTTGGATTTCGGCAGGAGGCTGACCCGACTGTGTTCCCGGCGAATGCGGCAGTTGATGTTCATATCCAGGGGAACGAGCATTCCATGGGTGACGCTGTTATGGAAGGCTTCCACCCGGAAGGGCTCGTTTTCATGATACAGAAGGGTAATGGTCTTTCCGATCAGAGGGATGGGGGCCTCATAGAGTCTGCCGCCCAGGGAGACCGTCCGGTCCCGGTCCACCTTCCTGTTGACCTGGATGCGGAAGTAATCGTGGAGATCCTTCGGCGCCTCCCGAACCAGATGGGCGTGCTTGAGATACCGGTTGATGGGGGTCTGCCGCGTGCTGCTGTGGATGGTCGCATGGTATTGTTCGTCAAGCCATCTTGCGAGGGATTCATTGAGCTGGGCAAGGGTGAGCTCTGCGGGGCAAGCCTGCAGAAACTGCATCCTCACTGTCCGGAAGAACCGTTCGATCTTCCCCCGCCCCTGGGGCTGATAAGGCTTGGAATGAATCAAGGCGATGCCCAATGCCGCCGTGGCATGACTGAGCAAGTGCGACCGGAAGGCGGGGCCGTTGTCCACATACAGCTTTCTGGGAAGTCCCCGTTTTGCCAGGGCGATCCGCAGGGCGGCAACATAAGTCTCCACCCGTTCGTTCAGATAGAACGCGGCATGGCAGATCAAACGGCTCATATCGTCGATAAAGGCAAACAGATAGGCTTTGCGAGTCTTTCCCTCCGCCATGATCTGGGGGCCGTGCATGCAGTCGGACTGCCAGATGTCGTTGGGCAACTCCGCCTCGAACCGCCGGCGATCCTCCGCAACCTCCTGTTGCTTCAGCAGGCCCCTGTCCCGGAACAGACGGTAGATCGTAACCGGATGCGCCTTGATGCCGGGATGGAGGATCTTCCGCAATCTGGCTTCTCGCATGATGACGGGCATGGAGGCGCCCCGGAGCTGCTTCCTGAGCTCCACCAGAGACAGAACCGTCTCCTCGTCCAGAACCCTTGGTCTGCCCCGATCTCTCCGGGCTTCGGGATAGAGGCTCTCCAGTCTTCTGCCACCCTTCTCGTACCGCCTGACCCAGGCAAGAATCGTCGAGACGCTGATGAAGCTCCGCTCGGAATAAGGGATCTCCCAGGTGCAGGAAGACTTCTGTTTCAAGAGCCTTTTGCGCTCCCCCCGCTCCAGCTTCCGATCGCCGATCAGGTCGTGGATGACCCCAAACCTGAACTGGGCCACCCGGCTTTTTCTTTCTTCGTCCATAGCAAACACCCCCTGAAAGATTTTTGCTACCCATACCAGAGGCGTCAGGGAGTGATCGACGCAAGAAGAAGGTGGGGAAACCCTCATATGCGCAACGGCGCAAAATGTTCTGTCACTGGGAAGATTCTCTCGGATAAGAATAACGCGATGACATCGACGGCGGGCCGCCTCACATTACAACGGCCGGAAACCCGGAACCGCAGGCAACGAAACCAGTACTGCTGGCTCTGCCGCACAACGCCTTTGACCCAACGGTTCTCTGCTATCTTTTTCAACAGACTCGAACGGATCACCGTGGCGGAATGCCGGAACCCTTTCAAAAACGCCAACGGCCTGCAGGTGTGCACGGCCAGGCAGTCCGGGCAATGGAACCGCTTCACCCATAGGCACGTGCCGAACCCCTCAAAATACCGTGCCGCAAATCCGTGCCCCCATAATCGGACACTCCCGCACCGGGGACACCGCAAGGGCTTCAACCACCGGAATCTCTTCCCTCTGTCGAATAGGACCTTTACATCCACTGCAAAGTGTAGTATCAAGATACCGCTTTCTGGGAGGGTAACCAAGGGGAGTGGCGGCCAAACCAATCGACCTGCGGTTACCCTCTTTCCTTATGATCAGTTCAATGTGCACGACTCTGCCTCTCATACAAAACACTGTGTAAAAAAGATACCCGCTTCATCCAATATAATGTGCGGGGTTACAAACGGAAACGAAGCGCTCCCCTTCCCGGCCGCCTCCGGCCGGCGCGGTCGGCAGGAGCCCCGTTTCATCGAAAAAAATGTAAAAATTTTTCTTGACATTACTTGTGAATTTATTCACAATGCGAATCACGTAACGAGGGCATTATGGTTGGAGCTGTGCCATACAGAACAATCGGCCGCCTGACCCTCTACTGGAGAACCCTGAGGGATCTCGCAAGTGAAGGTCAAACCTACGTTTATTCTCATCACCTCGCATCACAATCCCGCGTCACCGCCGCCCAGGTCCGAAGAGACCTGATGGTCCTGGGCTATTCCGGAACCCCCGCCAAAGGTTACAATGTCAAGAAGCTGCGGATGCACATCGAAGCTTTCTTGTTTCCGGCCACGGAGCAGAAGGCCGTCATTGCCGGCGTGGGAAACATCGGACGCGCCTTACTGAAGTTCTTCGTCGGGCGGCGGCCCATGCTCAAGATTGTAGCCTCCCTGGAAGTCAACCCGGATAAGTTCGACCGCATGATCCTCGGGTGTCCCTGTCATTCAATTGAAAATGCAAAAAGCGTCATCCACGACGAGGGGATTACCGTGGGCATCATCGCCGTGCCCGACAGGGAAGCCCAGTATGTGGCCGACGTCTTCGTGGGTGCGGGCATTCGCGGCATATTGAATTTCGCGCGGACGTCGTTGAACGTCCCTTCCGGAGTGTACGTCGAAGATATCGATCTTGCCATGTCCCTGGACAGAGTGGCCTTTTTTGCGCGCCAGTCCCTCAAGGAGGACCAGCCCGCATCCCCCAAGTCGAAGTCGCCAGATGCCAGTAAGGAGAGGAAGCCATGAACGATGTGCAGTCAGTCCTAAAAAGACACCCCCGCGCGGGGCGGGACGCCCTGATCCCGATCCTGCAGGAAGTTCAGGACAATCAGGGCTATCTTTCGCGGGAAACCGTCACGCAGATCAGCAAACATCTCAATCTGCCCGGCACCAAGATTTACGGTGTGGCAACCTTTTACAATCAGTTTCGTTTCATTCCCAAGGGCAAGTACCATTTCATGGTCTGCCGGGGAACGGCCTGCCACGTCAAGGGATCCAACCGGGCCCTGGAGATGGTCCAGAAGCTCCTCAAGCTGAAGCCCGGACAGACTTCCCGGGATCGTCTCTTCAGCCTGGAGACGGTGGCGTGCATGGGCGCCTGCGGATTGTCGCCGGTCGTCAATCTCAACGGGGAATTCCATGCAAAGGTGACACCTCAAAAACTGGTCAAAATCATACAGGAATGCAGGGAAATGGAGACCAACAATGGGTGAAGAAAAGAGCAATCAGAAAAAGAAGAAAAACGGTTCCGGCGGATGCTGGGTCGATTTCGGCGGCATCTCGCAAACTCTACTGACGGATCTCAAGGCAGAACCCTTCGCCAGTGCCGTTGCCAGGGGTCCGGAGGCCCTGTCCGCCGTTCTGGCCTCTCTGCGGCGCGATTCACTGGAGAAGCCGGCGATCTTTGTCGGCGCGGGCACCTGCGGCCTGGGCGCCGGGGCTGCCAAGACGCTGGCCTCGGTCCGGGAGTTCCTGGCGGAGCGCACGCTGGAAGCGGATGTCGTCGAGGTGGGCTGCAACGGCATGTGCTCCGATGAGCCGATCGTCGATATTCAGATTCCGGGGCGAACCCGCGTGAGCTTCGGAACCATCACCGCGGAAAAAACGCCGCAACTGCTGGATTCGGTCCTGGTGCAGAACCGCATACCGGCGGATCCGGTCCTGGGACAGTATCGCTCCGGGAGCGCCGAACCGTGGGCAGGCGTGCCGTTCCTGGACGAGCACCCCTTTCTTTCGCGCCAGGTCCGTGTCGTCCTGGCCGCCAGCGGCATTATCGATCCCGGCAATATTCATGAGTACATCGCCCGCGGCGGATACGGCTCGATAGCCAGAGCCCTGCGAACCATGACGCCGGAAGCCGTTTGCGATCTGGTGGAGCAAAGCGGCCTTCGCGGACGCGGCGGCGGCGGATTCCCGACGGGCAGAAAGTGGAAGTTTGCCCGAACCGCCGTCTCCGATCAGAAATATCTGATCTGCAACGCCGATGAAGGGGATCCCGGCGCGTTCATGGATCGCGCCGTGGCCGAAAGCGATCCGCACCGTCTGCTGGAAGGCATACTGATCGCAGCCTATGCCATCGGCGCCACCAAGGCCTACATCTACATACGGGCCGAATACCCGTTGGCGATCAAGCGCCTGAATGACGCCTTCGAACAGGCGGCCGCCTGTGGTCTGATCGGCTACAACATCCTGAACAGCGGCGTGGACTTTTCGATCAAGATGAAGATGGGCGCCGGCGCTTTTGTATGCGGCGAGGAGACCGCGCTCATTCACTCGATCGAGGGGAAGCGCGGCATGCCCCGTCCCCGGCCCCCATTCCCGGCCGAGCAGGGATTGTTCGGCAAGCCCACGATTATCAACAACGTGGAAACGCTCGCGAACCTGCCCGTGATTCTGGACCGGGGCGCACAATGGTACGCTTCCATGGGAACGCAGGGGAGCAAGGGCACGAAAGTGTTCGCGCTCTCCGGTATGGTCCGCCGGACGGGCCTGGTGGAAATCCCCATGGGCACCTCGCTGCGGGACGTTGTGTTTGACATCGGCGGCGGCATTCCCAACAACAGGCAGTGCAAAGCGGTTCAAATCGGCGGACCTTCCGGCGGCTGTGTCCCCGAGGCGCACATGGATCTTCCGACCGATTATGAGAAACTCAAGCAATTCGGCACCATCATGGGGTCCGGCGGACTGGTTGTGGTGGATGAGTCCACCTGCATGGTGGATTTTGCCAAGTACTTCATGGAATTCATTCAGAACGAAAGCTGCGGCAAATGCATTCCCTGCCGCGAGGGGACGCGCCGCATGCTGGAAATCCTGGAAGCCATCTGCCGTCCGCGCAACAAGGAAGACAATCTGGACGCGCTGCTGCGGTTCCAGGGGGTCATGCATTTGAAAAAGCTCGCCGAGACCATCCGGGCAACCAGCCTCTGCGGATTGGGGCAGACCGCACCGAACCCCGTCCTGAGCACCCTGCAGTGGTTCCGTGATGAATACGAAGCGCATGTGTTCGATCGCCGCTGTCCATCCGGTTCGTGCAAGGACTTGGTGGGAGCCCCCTGCCAGAGCGGATGTCCGATCGGAACCGAAGCCTGGCGCTATATTGCCCACATCGCCCGCGGTCAGTACGAGGATGCCTACAAGGTGATCCGCGAAGTCAATCCCCTGCCTTCGGTCTGCGCGCGCGTCTGTCACCATCCCTGCGAACAGGATTGCCGCGCCGGTGCCACCGGCGGCGAACCGATCGCGATCCGGCACCTCAAGCGTTTCGTGGTCGATACGATCATTCCGCCCGGCAAACCGGCCGTTTTGCCGGCCCGGGAGGAGGCTGCCCGGATCGCCGTCATCGGCGCCGGTCCCGCCGGCTTGACGGCGGCCAATATTCTTTCCACACTTGGTCACAAAGTCAGCCTGTTCGAGCGGGAAATGCAGGCCGGCGGCATGCTGGTGGCCGGAATCCCGGAATACCGCCTGCCGCGTGAAGGCCTGAAGCGCGAGATCGAGGCGCTGATGAATCCGAACATCCGAATGCATTTCGGAGCAGCGCTGGGCCGGGACTTCACGATCGACACGTTGCTTGCCGACGGCTACAATGCCGTCTTCATCGCAACCGGCTCCCATCACAGCAAGAAGCTCGACCTGCCGGGAGAGGATGTGGACGGCGTGATCCCGGGCATATCGTTCCTCAAGGCCTACAACCTGGAAGGCAAGACAAGGGCCCGTGGGCGCGTCGGCATCGTGGGCGGAGGAAATTCCGCGATGGATGCGGCGCGCGTGGCGATTCGCCAGCCCGGGGTCGAGCGTGTCACCGTTTTCTATCGCCGCACCCGCGCCGAAATGCCGGCCTATAGAGAAGAGATCGAGGCGGGGCTGGCCGAGGGCATCAAACTCGAGGAACTGATCACGCCCGTGGCGGTTCACAGCCAGGACGGCCGATTGACCGGCCTCCGCTGTCTTCGGAACGAACTGGGCGCCCCCGATGCCTCCGGACGCCGAAGACCAATACCGATCGAGGGATCGGAATTCGATGTCGCACTGGACACGCTCGTCGTCGCCATCAGCGAGGAGCCCGAATCCGAAGGACTGGAGGGGCTCAGCAGAAGCGCCTGGGGCACCGTGACGATCAACGCGGAGTCCTTTGTCACCAGCCGGGAGGGCGTATTCGCGGCCGGCGACGTCGTCAGCGGACCCGGCACCGTGATCGGCGCCATCGCGGCGGGCAAGCAGGTGGCGGTCATGATCGATCGCTACGTGTCCGGAAAGCTCATGAAGGTCCTTCCCAAGGTGAAGCTTCCATCGTTCTTTGTGGAGCCTTTCATGGAAATCGACGTGGAAGCCGGAGAATCCTACCGGCTGGAACTGCCGTTGCTGCCGGTGTCGCAGCGGGCCGGATGCTTCATGGAAGTGGAGCTTTGTCCGACTGAGGAACAGGCGTTGGCGGAGGCGCGGCGTTGCGCGCGCTGCGACCTGGAATTTACACAGCCGCACTGACAGTTGGCTGCATAGAGCGAGGTGAATGCAAGATGATAGAAATGCAAGTGGATGGCAGGACAGTGGAAGCCAAAGAAGGGGATACGATTCTTGCGGCGCTCAGACAGGAAGGGATTCATGTCCCGACCCTGTGCCACATGGAAGGATTGTTGCCGAGCGGGTCATGCCGCATGTGCATCGTGGAGCTGGAGGGAGCGCCCACCTTTGTGCCCGCCTGCTCCTACCCCGTGGCGGCAGGCATGAAGATACAGACCAACTCGCCCCGGGTGCTGGATGCGCGCCGGACTATCGTGGAACTGCTCCTGAGCAACCATCCCGACGACTGCCTGTATTGCACGCGAAGCGGCAAGTGCGACCTGCAGTCGCTGGCTCAGAAGATGGGCATTCGCCAACGGCTGTATCGGGGCAGGCGGATCGAGCAGGAGAAGGACGTATCCGGACCGATCGTGCGGGACCCCGATAAATGCATCCTCTGCGGGCGGTGCGTCCGTGTCTGCGAGGAGATCCAGAGTGTGGGGGCGATCGATTTCGTGAATCGCGGCTCCCGGACCTTTGTGGGCACGGCCTTTGGGCAGGGATTGAACGTATCGAGCTGCATCAACTGCGGGCAGTGCATCGTCAGCTGCCCGACCGGCGCACTCTCGGAGAAATCCTATGTAGACGATGTGGTCGCGGTGCTGGCGGATCCGAACAAGTTCGTGGTGGTCCAGCACGCACCCGCCGTTTCCGTGAGCCTGGCGGAGGAATTCGGGATGGCCCCCGGGCAGGACGTGGACGGCAAAATGGTCGCGGCGCTGCGGCGAATCGGATTTGACCGCGTTTTCGACACCTCCTTCACCGCCGATCTGACCATCATGGAGGAGGCCTCCGAGCTCGCGCAGCGGATTTCGAACGGCGGCGCGCTGCCCATGTTCACGAGCTGTTCGCCCGGTTGGATCAAGTTCATGGAGCAGTTCTATCCCGACTATCTGCCCAACCTGTCGACCTGCAAAAGTCCGCAGCAGATGATGGGCGCCATCGTCAAATCCTACTTTGCGGAACGGGAGAAGCTGGATCCCGCCGGCATTGTCAGTGTTTCCATCATGCCCTGCACGGCCAAGAAGTTCGAGAGCAACCGTCCGGAAATGGCGAAGGAGCATATCCCGGACGTGGACTATGTGCTCACGACAAGGGAATTGGGAAAGCTGCTGCACATGTTCGGTATCGACCTGCCGGCCATGCCGCCACAGACTGCCGATACGCCCTTCGGCGAGCGGTCGACCGCCGGCAAGATCTTCGGCGCCAGCGGCGGCGTGATGGAAGCCGCGGTGCGCACGGCCCACTTTCTGCTCACGGGCCAGGAAGCCGCCCAACTCGATGTCCAGGCCGTTCGCGGCCTGAAGGGCGTCAAGGAAGTCCGGGCGAACATCGGAGGACTGGAGGTCGGCGCCGCCGTGGTCAGCGGCCTCGGCAACGCCCGCACACTGCTGGAGGAAATACGCTCCGGCCGGAAGGATCTCCATTTCATCGAGGTGATGACCTGCCCCGGCGGATGCATCAACGGCGGCGGCCAGCCGATCGGCGCCGATCTCGATGCGGCCCGCGCGCGGATGCAGGCCCTGTACAAGATCGATCAGAGCGAAAAGGTCCGGGTCAGCCACAAGAACCCCTATGTCACACGACTGTACGAGGAATATCTCGGAAAGCCGCTCGGAGAGAGGAGCCATCAGCACCTCCATACGCATTACGGTTCCAGGGACACGCTGTAGCATGATGACGTGCGGCAGCGTGCTGCCGCTTCCAGATGCAGCTCAGCGCTGCCGAGCAATCGCAGGCAAGCATGCGTCCGCCAGGGCTGGGCACAACAACCAAGGGAGATGAGGCGAGTGAAAAAGAAAATACTGGTCGTGGATGACGATTTGGATCTCCTTGAACAGATGACGGCCATGCTGACCGCCTTTGGCTACGAGGTCACCGCAGCGGAGGGGAGCGCGGCAGCCGAAGACGCGATTCTCAAAACCAGACCGGATCTGGCGATACTGGACCTGATGATGGAGGAGAAGGACTCGGGCTTCGTGCTCAGCCATCAGCTCAAGAAGGTGTATCCGGAGACGCCGGTCATCCTCCTGACTTCGGTGGCAGGCACCGCCGGGTTATCCTTTGCGACGCAGCAGCCGGACGCCAGATCCTGGATCAAGGTGGACGCGATCATGGACAAGCCGGTGCGCCGGGAGCAGCTCAGGTCCGAGCTGAACCGGCTGCTGGGCGAACCGGCAGACGGCCCGAAGGGCGGTCATTAGGACCCGGGCATCGGAGCAGGGCAACGTACGGAGGAATGCGCCACACCGGGATGTTTGGGTCACTGTGGACATGATCCGGCTCTTTCTGGGCCGTCCCCTTCAATGAGCGGGTTTCCCTTTTCAGATCACCCCGGGTGCGGACGGGAATTCCCCAGCGCACGGACGCATCTTCCCGCTGCCGGCAACCGGCGATCTCATTCCGGTATGTCCCTGTTTGTCCAGTCCGTGCATCTGCCGGCGTCGTAAAAGGAATGGAAAACCATGCAAGCGGCATGTTTCGTACAGACGATCAAAGAGCGCTGCCGGGTGTGCTACACCTGCGTGCGGGAATGCCCCGCCAAGGCGATCGGGATCTCCGATGGTCAGGCCCAGGTCATCCCCGAGCGCTGCATCGGGTGCGGCAACTGCGCCCGTGTCTGCAGTCAGGGAGCCAAGCAGGTCCTCGACGGGACCCATCAGGTTGCCCTTCTGCTCCGGCAAGGGAAGCGGATGGCGGCTCTGATCGCCCCCAGCTTCCCGGCGGAGTTCGAAGAATGCGGGTACGATCGGGTCGTGGGCATGGTGCGGGCATTGGGTTTCCACTACGTGATCGAGGTGGGGTTCGCCGCCGACCTCGTAGCCGGAGCCTATCGCAAACTTCTCCAGAGCGACGGGAAATCCAATTACATCGCGACCACCTGCCCGGCCCTGGTTGGGTATGTGGAACGCTACTACCCCGATCTGGTCCCCCGGTTGGCTCCCATCGTCA
>JBFMBA010000314.1:0-3980 GCA_040755475.1 Thermodesulfobacteriota bacterium | reverse complement strand
GCAGACGGAGGTTCTGTTCCGGCTCGAACCAAAATCCGGTGACGGGCAGCATTTCGGAGGACGCATCGTTTTCGACCGGGCGGGCTATCTCTACCTGACGCTCGGCGACCGCGGCGAGATGGACCGCGCGCAGCGAATGGACGATCACGCGGGGTCGGTGATACGGCTCCACGACGACGGCCGCGTTCCCGCCGACAATCCCTTCGTGGCGCGGGCGGGCGCCAAACCGGAAAAATTCACCCTCGGCAACCGCAACATACAGGGGGCGGCCCTCCATCCCGGGACCGGCGAGCTGTGGACCCACGAGCACGGCCCGCAGGGCGGCGACGAGCTGAACATCATCCGCCCCGGGCGCAACTACGGCTGGCCCGTCATCTCTTACGGCGTGAACTACATCACCGGTACGCGCATCGGCGAAGGCACGCACAAGGAGGGCATGGAACAGCCGCTCTACAAGTGGGTGCCCTCCATCGCACCCTCGGGCATGGCTTTCTACGTGGGAGACCAGTTTCCGGGCTGGCGCGGCAATCTCCTGATCGGCGCGCTGCGCTTCCGGATGCTGGTGCGCCTCGAACTGGACGGCGAGCAGGTGGTGCACGAGGAGCGTCTCATCCGCCGGGAAGTGGGCCGCATACGCGATGTCCGTGTCGGGCCCGACGGTTATCTGTATCTGCTCACCGATGAACCGAACGGCGTGCTGGCACGGCTCGAGCCCGTCAACCGACAGCCGGCAATGGCGGAAACAGCGGTTCCGTCACGCTGTCAACGGCAGCGCTGAGCAAAGCACCCCCGGATCAAGGGAGGGGTTTTCCGGCAGAGACCTGATATTCCCCCTGCGCCCCCTGGCCCCGCTGACAAAGCAGGGAGCGCGGGAGACATTGCCGGTTCATCCTTGCCGGAGATGGAGCCGCATACCCCTGACTGTCCGTTCCGTCGCCTCGCCACGCATGTTGCCTGTGGCCTGCGCCGGGACACGCAAGACACACCCGAACCTGCGGTCGGATCTTTTGTCCTTTGCTGCATTGAAAAATGACGGGGGTGAGAGTTTACGGTCCGTAACATGACAGGCAAAGATGATCGAACCCCTCTGATCCTGGCCTGGGCATGGGTACTGGGGCTCACGCTTTTCAGGCTGATCTACGTCCGTTTTTTCCCTCTGGCGCCCGACGAAGCCAACTACTGGCAATGGAGCCGCTATCTGGACTGGGGCTATCATGACCACCCCCCCATGATCGCCTGGACCATCAGGCTCGCCACCGAATGGTTCGGTCATACCGAACTGGCGGTACGCCTGCCCTCCGTGATCGGCATGGCCGTTGCGGCCCTCTACCTGGTGGGCATGGCCGCCCGCTGGGTGGATAAACGCGCGGCGCTGCACACGGCCCTGATCACCCAGGCGACCCTCGGCTTCAACGCGGGCGCCCTCATCGCCGCGCCCGACGCGCTGCAGGCGGCAGCCTGGGCCGGCGCCGCGTATCATGTGGCCCGGGCTTATGAAAGCCGGGCCCGGATCCAGTGGATCTCGGGCGGCGTCTGGTTCGGCATCGGTCTGCTCAGCAAATACACCATGCTCCTTTTTGCCCCGGCGGTGCTCGGCTATGGCCTGTTCTCCTCCCTGCACCGACGGCGGCTCGCCGGCATCTGGCCTCTGGCAGGACTCCTGATCGGCCTGCTGGTGTTCATGCCCGTTATCCTCTGGAACGCCGCCCAGAACTGGAATTCGCTGCGCCATATCGCCCATATCGGCGGTGCGGACCATGGCCTGGCGATACGCTGGGCATTTTTCGGAGACTACCTGGCTTCCCAGGCCGGTCTTTTGTCGCCGCTGTTGTTCCTCCTGGCACTGATGGCCTGGGCGGCCGTGATCCGGAAGGCCTATCCGGCCGGGTGCTGGATTTATCCCTATCTGGCCTGGACCTCCCTTCCCGTATTCATCGGCTTCGCCCTTCTGAGCCTCCATACACGGGTGTACGGCAACTGGCCCGGGGCGGGATTCCTGACCGCCGCGGTGCTGACTGCGGCCCTGTACGGCCGCAAACCAAGGCATCTGTTCGCAAAGACAGGCCCGGGACCGGGATGCCGCCTGTTCCCCTGGGCACTGGGCAGCGCCTATGTGATGACGGCGCTCGTGTTGGTACATTTGCTGTTCCCGGTACTGCCCGTTCCGGCCCATATGGACCGCACGGTCACCGAACTGGCCGGCTGGCGGGAGCTGGGGTCAACAATAGCCCCGATGGTACAAACCATGCCGACACCCTCCAGAACCTTTATCTTCGGTTTGGACTACCAGATGGCCAGCGAACTCGCTTTCTACACGCCCGGAAAGCCCCGAACGGTATCCATCAACCGCTGGTCCCGCCCCAACGTCTACGACTACTGGTGGCAGGATGAAAATCTGACTGGCTGGGACGCCGTCGGCGTGACCTTCGATCGCGCCAGTCATGAGGGGCGACTGGATCAGGTCTTCGACCGGGTGGACCCCCCCGTCAGGCTGGACATCGTCCGGCGCCCCGCATGGACGCTGACCGCGCGGGCTCACAGTGAACCGGTTCAGACCTTTTACATGTATCGCGCTTACGGTTTCAGGGGCGGACTGCGATGGGCACCGCCGAAATCCGGTGATATCAGAGGGCGACCCGGCAACTGACCCCCGCCGCTGACCGAGCGGAACGGCGGATGCGTCAGGTCCGTGAGGGTCTGCGGCACCGTTGAAACGCATCCGCATACCACGGGGCGAGGGCTTTTCCGACGGCCCTGCGCTGCGCCTCCGGGCAGAGGCCGGTATGCGCGATCCCCGTCATGACCTAGCGACCCCGCGTCTCGCTGATCCATGTCAGGAGGGAAGCCGTTTTCTCGGTTATCGCCGCAAAGTCTCCGGCTTCGATCAGATCCTTCGAAATAAGGTTCGAGCCGACCCCGACGCAGGCCACTCCCGCCCTGAACCATGCCTCGATGGATTCCCTGGTCGTCTCCACGCCTCCGGTGGGCATGATGAGCGACCAGGGCATCGGCCCGAGGATGTTCTTCACGAAGGCCGCCCCCCCGACCTCCCTACCGGGAAATATCTTGCAGATCTCCACCCCGTATTCCTCGGCCTGCGAAATCTCGCTGGCGGATCCGCATCCGGGCAGGTAGGGAACCTTTCGCCGGTTGCAGGTCCTGGCCACGTCGGCGTTGAGGATGGGACTGACAATGAAATTGGCGCCGCTGTTGATATACAGTGAAGCCGTTCCCGGATCGATCACCGAGCCGATGCCCACGATGAGATCGGGAATCTCCTTTTCGCACCACCGGATCAGCTCTGCAAAGACCTGATGGGCGAAGTCTCCCCGGTTGGTGAACTCCAGCACCTTCACCCCTCCGTCGGCGCAGGCCCCGGCCACTTTCTTGACCGTCTCCGTATCCTGATGATAGAAAACAGGCACAAGCCCGCTGTCTATCATTGCCTGCAACACCTCCAGCCGCCTGAATCGCGCCATACCCATCCCCCTCTCACAAACAAGCAAGACCTCTGCGCGCTACCGCGACACCCGGCCCGATATCTCCCCGGACATGATCTTTTCCGTCTCCTCGACGGTGACCCTGTTGAAGTCGCCGACGATGGAATGCTTCAGACAGGATGCGGCAACGGCAAAATCAAGGGCCCTCTGGAGATCGTCCCGATAGGTCCGCAATCCGTAAATCAATCCTGCGGCGAAGGCATCACCGCTGCCGACGCGATCGACGATGTGGGTGATGTTGAACACCGGCCCTCGGTACATCCTGGCACCGTCATAGAGGATGCCCGACCAGGTGTTGTGACTGGCGCTGAGGCTTCCCCTGAGCGTGATGGCGATCCGTTTGAGGTTAGGAAATGTCTGTTTCAGCCCTTGGGCCACCGCGCTGAATTTTTCCGCATCGACCCGGCCCGCGGACACATCCACATCCGGGGCTTTGATTCCGAACACCTGCTCCGCGTCCTCTTCGTTCCCCACGGCGAT
>JBFMBA010000313.1:0-7989 GCA_040755475.1 Thermodesulfobacteriota bacterium | reverse complement strand
CCCCTGGGAAAGTTCCGCCGGCAGCAGCGGATGGGACGTGGCGAATCCCCGGAGACCCGCCAGCTTCTCGTTGATTTTCGGGTTGTACTTCATGGTGCAGGAGCCCAGGGGGTAGAGGCCGGTATCGACGCCGAAGTTCCATGTGGACAGGCGGGTGTAATGGCGGACCACCTCGATTTCGCTGAGATCCGGGAAATCGGGTCCATCGCCCGTCAGCTCTTCGGGCAGCGGGCTCGGCGGCACGTCGCCCGGGGGCATGGAATAGCCGCAGCGCCCCTTCTTTCCCCTCTCCCAGAGGAGCGGCTCGTTCAGGACGAGGCCGGTCGTTCCGAGCGGTTCTCTCATGCCGTCACCTCCCGGACCAACCGGTCCATCTCTGCCCGGCTGCATGTCTCGGTCACGCAGATCAGGACGTGATCAGCCAGTTCCGGATAAGACCCGCCCAGGGGCAGCCCGGGGACGATCTTTTTCGCAAGGAGGCGCCGATACCGGGCGGCGAAATCGTCGCGAAAGCCGACGACGAATTCGTTGAACGTGGGTGCGGAAAAGCGGACGGAGCATCCCGCGGCCCGCAGCGCGCCCTTGAGGTATTCCGCCTTGTCACGGTTGAGGGCGGCCAGCTTCCGGATGCCGGTCCCCCCCAGCGAAGCCATGTACATCGCGGCGGCGAGCGCGCAGAGGCTGTTGTTGGAGCAGATGTTCGAGGTCGCCTTTTCGCGGCGGATGTGTTGTTCTCGCGTGGCCAGAGTGAGGACGAAACCGCGTCTCCCGTCCCGGTCCACCGTCTGTCCCACAAGGCGTCCGGGCAGGCTCCGCATGTGCTCTTTCCGGCTCGCGAGCATGCCCAGGGCCGGCCCCCCGAAGGAGCGGGGGATGCCCAGGCTCTGGCCCTCCCCGGCGACGATGTCGGCGCCCTGGCTTCCCGGACTCTTCAGGAGCCCGAAGGCCAGCGCCTCGGTGAAGCCGGCAACGAGCAGCGCGCCTCGTTCATGCGCCCTTTCCGCCGCCGCCCGCATGTCTTCGATGCAGCCGAAGAAGTTGGGGGAGTGCAGGGCCACGGCGGCCAGGTCCCGGACCTCATCCAGGCGGGCAAGGTCGGTGAGCCCCGTTTCCAGAAAGGGGATTTCCAGGAGTTCATAGCCGGTGGGGGCGAAGTAGGTCCGGACGACCTGCCGGTAGTGGGGGTGGATCGCCCGGGGCAGCGCAACCCTTTTCCGCCCGGTGATGCGGACCGCCATGAGGAGCGACTCGGCCAGGGCCGTCGCTCCGTCGTAGTGGGAGGCCGTGGCCACCTCCATCCCCAGCAGACGCGCCGCCAGGGTCTGGTACTCGTAGATCCCCTGGAGCGTTCCCTGGAGCATCTCCGGCTGGTATGGCGTATAGGAAGTCACGAACTCGGAACGGCCCAGAAGCGAGGACACCGTCGCGGGGATGTAATGGTCATAGCTACCGGCGCCCAGAAAGAGGGAATACTCCGGGGAGACGGCCATCCGGCCGGCCAGACGCCCGACATGTTCCTCCAGGGCCCACTCGCTCATCGCCTCCGGCAGGTCCAAGCCCCCCCCGAAACGGCACTCCTCCGGAACCGCCGAGAAAAGGTCATCGAGGTCCTTAAGGCCGACGACATCGAGCATGGCGGCGATGTCTTCCGCGGTGTGGGGAAGGTACCGCATCTATCCGCCCCCGTTCAGACGGGCACGGTAGGACTCCGCCGTCAGGAGCTGCGAGACGGCCGCGGGGTCATCGGGTTTCACCAGGATCATCCACCCGTCGCCGTAAGGGCTCTCATTCAACAGGGCGGGATTGTCGGCCAGCGCGCCGTTTACGGCGGTGATTGCACCCGAAAGCGGCATCAGGCAATCGGAGACCGATTTCACGGATTCCACCGTGGCAAAGACCGCCCCCTGCGCGATATGAATGCCGACGGATGGCAGCTCCACATAAACGATATCCCCGAGCTGATCCTGGGCGTAGTCGGTGAGTCCCACGCGAACCAGATCGCCCTCCGGCCGGACCCATTCATGGTCCGGGGTGTAACGGAGTTCCCCGGGTACCTCTATTTCCTCAATCTTTTTCATCATTCCTTCCCCGTTGTTTTCGGATCACGTACACATCTTTTCATCATTTTCTATATGAAACGGTGCAGCTTATCCATCAGGTCGGCGAACCGATCTTCCGCAAAGCAGTAGCGCATCGTCAGGAAACGCGTCCGGAAGGCCGTCACCTCTTTCCGGATCGATCGGCCACCGACCACAACATCGTGGATGCACTGAGCCAGGCTCCGGAAATCCTCCGGCCCCATGCCGAACCGCGTCATCTCCTGCACGCCCATCCGGAGCGCGCCGGCCGCGGTAAAACCCTCTTCGTCGGGCGCCGCCTGGTAGTTGCAGATGATGTTGCTCGCCTCGAGCCGGCGGGCTGCCTCCACCGCCCTGGCGTATTCCACCTTCACGATCACCTGATGGGTCTCCGTGAAGGAGACCGCCGGATCGCCCGCCACCTGCAGACCCGCATCCCGGAGCGCCCCGGCAAAGGCCTTGGCGTTCCGGATAACCGCCTGCTGATAGGCGTCCCGGAAACAGTTCATCTCATAGGCCGCCACCAGCAGTCCCAGGAGGGTGCCCAGGTGGTGGTTGCTGACGCCCCCCGGAAAGGTCCGGTTCTCCACCGACTCCCAGAGGGCGTAGAGTTTCTCCTCTTCCCGCCAGTTTCCCGCAATGACCCCCCGCTGGGTGCCGAAGAACGTCTTGTGGGTGGAGCCCGTGACCAGATCCGCCCCCTCGGCGAACGGCTCCTGGAAGTAGGGCCCGACCAGGCCCAGGACGTGGGCCATGTCGTAAAGGACAATGGTCTCGATCTCCTGCTCCTGGAGGAAGTCCCGGATCTCCCGGACGGGTTCGCGGTGGAGGACCATGCTCTTGCCGAAGATGATCAGCTCCGGCCGACTTTCGTCGATGACCCGGCAGGTCGCCTCCACGTCGATCTTGTAGGGATTCTCCTCCATGACCGGAAAGTTAACGACAGCGGGTTTTTCTGTCCGCGGATCGATCCGGACGAAATTGAACAGTGCGCCCATCGGCTGCGCGCTCAGGTGGCCGCCCCGGATCATGTGGTTGTTCAGAACCGAGCGGATCCGCCTCGGTTCCATCTTCCGATCACCCTTGTTCAGATAATCGACCAGGCCGCTGAAGACCACCGCATTGGCCATCTGACCACTGATCACCCGCGGCTCGACCTTCCGGCAGCCCAGGTAGCGGGTTATCTCCTCCTTGAGAAGCACCTCCACACGGTCGATAAAATCCGTTCCCTGATAGTAGAAGACCTCCGCATCATAGTAAGAGCGGAGAGAGCGGTGCTCGGCATAGCGGAAGGCGGGATCCATCATGGTCAGACGCCGCACCATCGGGGAGACGGTCTGCTCGGACGGGATGAGATTGATGCACTCGTTCTGGCGCCAGAGGGTGTTCTGAAGAGCCCTCTCCAGCAGATCGAAGGTCTTATCCTGCCAGGCGCCGGTGTGCGACTTCTCCGGCTCCTCCGCGGGGCGCTGGAGAATCGGCATGGCATAGGGCGGCGCATCGGAGCGCAGATGGTAGGGAACCACGACCGCATCGACCTGGTCTCCCCGGATCTCTATCTCCACCGGATCGTCTTTCTTCAGACGACTGTCGACGAGCATCATGCCGATGGCCCGCATCCCCCGCTCGCCTGTAAAACGGGTCGAAAGACCTGTGCCCGCGGTGTTCCAGTACGGAACCATCGTACCGCTCGTCACGAAACCAATTTCCTCCGCACCTTTGAAGACGCGAAACCCCGCCCGGGCAATCCCTTTTTCACGGAGGGCAAAAGGCATGATTCTCCGCGGAAGATCCTCCAGAGAACTGAAATCCTCATCTTGAATCTTCTTCAGGGCCGCAAACTGGACGGAAAGAGCCTCGCGGCCGACGAACTCCCTCTTGAGCGGCGACAGGCTCACGGCGAAACGGGCCAGGGGGCAGGCGAAGACGGGGATCTCCTCTCCGGCGGGATCCTTTCCCAGTTCGTGGCCGAACAGAGGCAGTCCGGCCTCCAGCCTCAGGGTGTCCCGCGCCCCCAGCCCCACCGGGACGGCCCCCTTCTCCAGGAAGAGGTCCCAGAGCCACGGGGCATCGGCGGCGGCAAGGAAGAATTCAAAACCGAGCGGCTCGCCCGTGTAACCGGTCCGGGATATCCAAACCTTCTTCCCGCGGATGGAAGCGGATCGGATGGCATTTCTGATCGGCTCCGGCAAACCGCCGGGACCAACCAAGCCCCGGAGAATGGCCCGGGAAGAGGGCCCCTGGAGGGAGAGCATCGCCATCGTCCCGGAGACGTCTTCCATCCGGACCTCCCGGAAAAGGGAAAGTCTCTCGTTGAAATAGCTCCAGTCGGCCTCCCGGTTGGCGGCATTCACCACCAGGAGGTATTCGTCCGGTGTGAACCGGTAGAGGTAGGCGTCGTCGAGGGCGCCCCCGCGGTCGTCGGGAATCATCGTGTACTGGGCAAAGCCGGTGTCCAGGGCGGCCGCGTTGTTGGAAAGGACGTGCTGAAGGAAACCCAGCGCCCCGCCGCCGCGGACAATGAATCGCCCCATGTGGGAAACATCGAAGAGTCCGGCCGATTTCCGCGTGGCGAGGTGCTCCTCCACGATTCCGCTATGGTACTGAAGCGGCATGTGCCAGCTGCCGAAATCGACCATCGTGGCGCCTAAGGAAACATGTTTGTCGTGCAGAAAGGTTTTAAAGAGCCCGCTCATCTCACCCTTTCTTTCTCTGTGATCAAAGTCGCAACAGCGGCTTCTGCTTTTGATCTATAGACTTGTAAGGCCAGGACAATTCCAAGTAATATCGAACCCATGACGCTATGGAGATAGGTCGGTAAGATCAAAAGGAAAGATGCAACCAAAAGCATGATTCGCTCAATCAGTTTCAATCTGGTGAATAAGTGATTCTGTACAGCGGCTGCCAGTGCAATAACACCGATGACAGATGTTACGACGATGAAACTTGTTTCCGCCAGATGCAGATTGCGCAAATTGAGAAGCAACGCTGGATTGTAAACGAACATATACGGGATAACGAATCCGGCGACGGCAAGTTTCGTTGCGGTCACCGCCGTTATCCAGAAAGGCGCGCCGGCCACGCCGGCGGCGACCATTGCCGCAAGTGCAACCGGCGGAGTAAGATCGGAAATGATACCGAAGTAGAACACAAACATATGGGCGCTCACAGGTTCTACGTTCATCAGTTTCAGGGCGGGAGCTGTGAGCAGCGCCATCATGATGTAATTCCCCGTAGTTGGTATGCCCATGCCTAAAAGCAGGCTGGCAAGCATGGTCAAGATCAGGGCCGGCAGCAGATACCCGGCAGACAGATCAACAATGGCCGAAGCCAGTTTCAGGCCGACGCCCGTCAGGGAGGACGCCCCGATAATGAAACCGATCAGTCCGCAAATCACGAGTAATTCCAAGGCGCCCGTTGCGCCCTTGACCAGCATATTGTAAAAATCTTGAAGATTATATCGATTTTCCTTCTTGCCGATAAACGGGGTATAGGGAAGGGCAAGCGAAAGATAGATCGCCCAGAGGGCCGCCATCGTTGGGGTGTATCCCATAAGCAGGGTTACAATAATGAGGGGAATGGGTATCATCATGTACCCTTCTTTCATCAGGATGCGTTTCAGAGATGGGAGTTGCTCTTTGGGAAGCCCTTTCAGTCCCGTACGAACCGCTTCAATGTGAACGGAGGCGAGGACCCCTGTATAGTACAAAATGGCGGGAAGGGCTGCGGCAACAGCGATACTCAGATAACTGACGCCAAGAAACTCTGCCATGATGAAGGCCGCCGCCCCCATGATCGGGGGCATGATCTGTCCACCACAGGACGCAGAAGCTTCAACGGCCCCGGCAAAATATGGTTTATAACCTATAGATTTCATTAGCGGTATCGTGAATGTTCCCGTACCGATGACATTGGCCACGGAACTACCATTAATAGTGCCTAAAAAACCACTGGCCAAAACAGCCACTTTGGCAGGCCCCCCCATCTGTCGCCCGAGAAGCGCCAACGCCAGATCGATAAATACTTTTCCCACTCCCGTTACCGTAAGGATGACACCGAAGAAAATAAACAGGTAGATAAAATCGGAAATCACACCGAGAGGCAATCCAAATATCCCTTCGGTGCTGAGGTACATATGCCTTACAATGGTGATGACCGAAAACCCTCTGTGCCCGAACCTGCCCGGTATCCACTGTCCCAAATAACAATACGCAAGAAATATAAGAGAGATGGACGGAAGTATGAACCCTGCCACTCTGATGGCGGCCATGCTGAGCAGAATAATCGTCAGCAGCCCCATCACGAAATCCGTCTGGGTCGGCCAGCCCTGCCTCAGAGCAAGTTCATCGAATACGATAACGATGTAGAAAGAACTGACAAAGCCGGTCAGGGCAAAAATGATGTCCAGGATATTCACTTCTTTTCTTTTGCGAAAGCGACTGGGATAAAGAAGAAAGGTCAGCGCCAGGGCAAACGCAAGAAAGATCGCACGTTGTTTGTTTGCGACAAGAAGCCCGAACTGAGCCGTATATAGCGAAAAAAGGGTCAGGAGGGCACCCAATATCCCAACAGCAACTTTTACGGCACCCGTTGGCGTTCGCTTAAACTCATCCACGACCTCCTTTAATTTTTCGGTTTTATCTTCACTCAGGTGCACCTCTTTGAGATCATTCTGCCCGCTTGCCAAATTATTCTCGCACCTCTCAGACATTGGACCTCCTGCGCAGAAAGCATGCCCTGCAGTGATTATTGTTTGAAATTAAAGTGATTGCCAAACCAGCTGCGCACCCTGATGTCAATAAGTCTTCCCCGTGCTATGCTATTAAGTTGATAGTTTTGATCCCTCAAAATGAGTGTATGGGGGTAATAGTAGGCGACACGGATGTTATCCAGGGAGATAAATTGTCTGTTGATATTATCCATCACGAACCGACCGTCCCGACCGATCCTGAACTGGGCGCCCTGGGGGGTGACATCCGGGATGCCCGCTCCGGCTGATTCAAAAATCATGCGTGTGGCAACAATACAGTCAGCGCCCGCAATGCGAAAATGTTCTTCTATGATCGTTTTTGCAGTTGAGTGCGTGTAGTGCAGGGAAAAGCTTTCCTCCTTTTTCACTGGCAGGGTGAGGAGCAGCTGCTTCGCCTTGACATCCCACACCTCCAATTCAAGGCAACAGATCAAGGCATACCCCAGGGAAAAAATAAGCAGCCCCCCTCCGCCACATGCCACCATCAAGCAGGTGTATAAATGGCCCCTCCCGCGAAACATCGGACGCAGACTCCAAAACCAGCTGGTGTTTTTTGACTTTTTATCTCATTACATATAATTGTTCTACTTGATCATTCCCTTCTCCTTGTAGAATTTAGCCGCTCCCGGGTGAAGTGGGATGGTTGATCCTGCAAGTGCTGTTTCCAAGCGAATGTTTTCGCCCTGTTTGTGGGCTGATGCAATGTCCTTCTGGTTGTCGAAAATGGCCTTCGTGATCCTGTAGACATCATCCGCTTTGAGCTTCTCCAGACAAATCAAATAGGCGGGGGACGCTATTGTCTCCACATCTCTGGTCATTCCGGGATACACGCCCTGTTTCACAGTTGATTTGATGAAGTAAGGATCGGACTTGATCAGATCATCTCTTTCTTTTCCCGTGATGGGGACCATTTTGATTGACAGCACCGAGGCCACATCAAGAATACCGGAGGCCGGAACTCCGGATACATACCACATTGCATCAATATGGCGGTCCTTGAACTGGGAGGATTGTTCGGCGAGGGAGATCAATTTTTCATCGATGTCATCATAAGTCATCTTATGAACAGCCATGAGCCTGCGGAAAGTCGTTTCCTCACCGCTTCCCGGCGCCCCGACACCCACGCGTTTCCCCTTTAAATCATAGAACGAATTGATTTTG
>JBFMBA010000312.1:0-2022 GCA_040755475.1 Thermodesulfobacteriota bacterium | reverse complement strand
AGGCCATTCCGCCCGCGCTGGAAGGCCGCGACCTGATCGGCACCGCGCAGACGGGAACGGGCAAGACCGCCGCGTTCGTCCTGCCCATTTTGCACAAACTGCTGAACGGACCGCGCAACCGTTCGCGCGTGCTGATCGTCACGCCCACGCGCGAACTGGCCGAACAGATCCATCAGGTGATACGCGAACTCGGCGCGGGGACGGGCATCCGTTCGGCGACGATTTACGGCGGGGTCGGCATGGGACCGCAGGTCAACGCGCTGCGCAACGGCGTCGAGATTCTGGTAGCCTGCCCGGGCAGACTGCTCGATCACATCGATCAGGGCAACGCTCGTTTAAACGGAATCCAGTTCCTCGTCCTAGACGAAGCGGACCGCATGTTCGACATGGGTTTCCTGCCGGACATTCGGAGGATCCTGAAGAAGGTCCCGGTCCGGAGGCAGACCCTCCTCTTTTCGGCAACCATGCCCATGGACGTTCGATACCTTGCGGAAGAAGCCATGCGCGATCCTGTCACCGCACAGGCCGGAGACAGCGGCCCGGCGTCCACCGTATCCCATGCGCTCTATCCGGTCGAGCCCCACCTGAAGACCGCTCTCCTGATGAAACTGCTTCATCGCACGAGCACCGATTCCGTCCTCGTCTTCACGCGCACAAAGCATCGCGCAACACGGCTGGCCACCCGGATGAAGCGGGCCGGTTTTGCGGCGATCTCGCTGCAGGGCGACATGTCGCAGCAGAGCCGTGAAAAGGCGCTCACCGGCTTCCGGGACGGAACCTATCGGATCCTGGTGGCGACGGATATCGCCTCGCGCGGCATCGACGTCTCCAGCATCTCCCATGTCATCAACTACGACATGCCCGACACGGTCGACGCGTACACCCACCGCATCGGTCGAACGGGCCGCGCTGAGAGGACCGGAGACGCATTTACCTTCGTGACAAGCGAAGACGGGAGTTCTGTCCTGGAGATCGAAAGGGCCCTGGGACAGAAGCTGGAGAATCGCATCTTGAAGGAATTCGACTATAGTGCCCCGCCCCCGGCAAGGGACGCCTGGGATGATGCCCGATCCAGATTCAACGGATCGGCCCCGTATGGCGCCGCTCCATCCTCCGGGCAACGGCTGGGCTCTGCAGGAGCCCCGGGAAATCTCTTCAGGGGCACCCTGCCTTACACCTCGCCGAGAAGGCGGGCCAGGAAGACCGTCGGCATGAGATAACTCTTTAGTTTTTGGGAAGAGAGTTGATGAGGTTGGGCATGGGTTAACTCAGGGGGGCCGGATTCGTCATGGGTCCGGCATTGGTTACCACATCAGGAAGAGGAGAGATTCGGATGAACATCTATGTCGGAAACCTTTCTTATGCCGTTACGGAAGAGGACCTGCGCCAGGCCTTTGAGGCCTATGGACAGGTGACCTCCGCCTCCATCATCAAAGACAAATTCACGGGACAGTCGAAAGGCTTCGGTTTCGTCGAGATGCCCTCGCAGGAGGAGGCCAAGGCAGCCATCGGCGGTCTCAACGGCAAAGAGATGAAGGGCCGGGCCGTCAATGTGAACGAGGCCCGCCCCCGTACCGATGATCGCCAGGGCGGTGGAAGACGCGGGGGGGGAAGGTCCTCCAGATACTAGCGCTCAGAAGAAAGTCCCTACCCCGATGCCGATGTGGAACCGGGGATACGTGTAGCCGCGTTCAGGTTCCCACTTCCAGATCCGGGTCGAATTGATCACCGGATAAACGTAAGGGTATTCGCCCACGGGACGGATGTCCTTGCCGGCGATCGTGCCGGCCACTGTGACGAGGCTCCCGGCGCTATAGACGGCAGGGTCCAGGAAAGACTCCGACCGGACCAGAAAGCGGCCCTGGGACGGCTGGTTCACATTGGGTTTGTAGCTGCCGTCCAGCGGGAATTGCACCACGATCATGCTGGAGAAGGGAGGATCGTTCCTGATTTCAACAACCCTTCCGCCAAAGAGGACGAACTCGCCCTCAAATTTTTCAGGAGCTTTCTGGACCGACTCGA
>JBFMBA010000311.1:0-10460 GCA_040755475.1 Thermodesulfobacteriota bacterium | reverse complement strand
CCCGGTTGACCTTCGCCGGGGAGAGGGCGCTGCAGACATACTTGGCCTGATCGTCGGAATAGGGGACGATATCGATCTTCTCTCCCCGGAGCTCCTGGACGACGCTCTGGACCCGTGCCCCCCGCATGCCGACGCAGGCGCCGACGGGATCGATATCCTTGTCCCTGGTCCTGACGGAAATTTTAGACCGCTTCCCCGCTTCCCGCGACACATTGACGATCTCGATCAGACCCTCGGAAATCTCGGGAACCTCCACCTCGAACAGGGCCTTGAGGAATCCGGGATGGGTCCGCGAAAGGATGATCTGGGGGCCCTTGGTGATCTTCTTCACCTCGCAGATGAAGGCCCTGATTCGCTCTCCCCGCTTGTAGGATTCCTTGAAGATCTGCTCCGAGACGGGGATGATGCCCTCGGCGCGGCCGAGATTCACGATGATGTTGCCGCCCTCGAAGCGCTGTACGAAGCCGTTGGACAGCTCCCCCTTCTTGACGTGGTATTCCTCGTAAATGTTGTCCCGCTCCGCGTCCTTCACCCGCTGGATGATAATCTGCTTGGCCGTTTGAACGGCAATCCGGCCGAAGGTGCTCGTGTCGATCTTGATGCCGAGACTGTCACCGGGCTGCGCCTCCTCATCGAGGGTGCGCCTTGCCTCCGCGACGGAGATATGGAGGTTGGGATCCAGCACCTTTTCCATTACCATCTTGAATTGGAAGACTTCGATCTCGCCGGCTTCCTCGTTGTAGTGGGCTTCCAGCTCGACATCGGGTCCCAGCTTCTTGCGGGCTGCCGTGAGCATGGCATCCTCCAGGGCTCTGACAATAATCTCCCTGTCGATCCCACGGTCCTTGCCCATCTGTTCGATCAGGCGTTTCAGTTCGGGAAACATTCAATCATCCTCCGTTGTCATACTGTCATCATGGGTCATCGGTGATCGGTTGCGGCAACGCCGCAGATCCATCAGCGACGGGCTATCCCTCATACACCAGGTTCGCCTTGTGCACCGCCTCCCGCGGGATCCGGAATGTCCTGCCCGCGACGTTCACGACGAGGGTCTTTCCCCTTTCCCCCTCCTCGTAATCGGTCAGTTCCCCACAAAAATGGCGCCGCCCGTCGATCTTTTCCCTCAGGTGAAGGTTGATCTGTGCCCCGCGGTACTTCAGAAAATCCTTGTCGCGCGCAAGGGGCCGATCCAGGCCCGGAGAGGAAATCTCGAGGGTGTAAGGGCCATCAGGCACGTCGTGCACGTCGAGCAGATCCCCCAGCCGATCGCTGACCAGGGCGCAGTCATCGAGGGTCACTCCCCCATCCTCCCTGTCCATGTAAATCCGCACAACCCACCGCGTCTTCATCCTCAGGCAATCCAACAGAACAAGCTCCATTCCTGCGGCGGCGAGCACCGGTTCGGCCAGCTGTCGGATTTTCTCTTCCTCAGGGCTCATGCAACCCGCTCCTCCCGTGGAAAAAAAAAGTGGGCTTGAGCCCACTCAGCAAAATCCGCCGATAATTCGAGTGCCTTTTAGCATACAGGAAGAGCATTTGCAAGGAGAAAAAGACGGCACCCATGAAAAAAGGGGGGTACGAAACATTCCGTGACCCCCCTTCATTTTCTGGAGCGGGCGATGGGACTCGAACCCACGACGTCCAGCTTGGGAAGCTGACATTCTACCGCTGAATTACGCCCGCACGTCAAAGACCGGCTTGTCCGACCGTGCCGAAAAGGGATGCCCATCTTAAACAACGGGGCCGTTTTGTCAAGAGATTTTTGACACACCCTCTGATCTTCAACGACGGCGGCGCCGCTTCGGAAGACAGAGCACCGCAAAAAAAGAAGGGGAGCGCAAGCTCCCCCTCTGTTCTCAGGCCATGATCGTATCGGGGATCATTTGCCCAACTGATGGATGCCCTTGGCGTACTTGGCCGCCCAGGCCGCGTCGCGGTCGGAATGGCAGTTCAGACAGGCAAAACCCAGCGTGATGTAGCCGTTGACGAATTTCTTGTCCGCGGTGAGCTGGGGCGCCGCCGGGTCGAGGTTGATCTTGAACAGGTGCGTCGCCAGATCGCCTTTCATGAAGCCGCGCTGGATCGCTGTCTGGCCCATGTCCGGCATATGGCAGTCGGTGCACTTCACTTTTGCCTTCTGGTGTTTGCTGTCCTTGTAGCCGTCAACCTGCTTGGTATGGCAGGACTGGCAGGTGGCCTTCATCTCCAGCTTCGCCCGCTTGTGGGGATCGTGGCAGCTCACGCAGCCCAAGCTCTTGTGGGGGCCCTGAAGCAGTTCCTGGTACTGCTCCCGGTGGTCCACGAAACCCGACGGCTTGGCGGGGATTACGCTCATGTCGGTGCCGCGGCGGTGGCAGGTGGCGCAGGCGGTGGCGGCCTTGTCCACCTTGATGTTGGCCTTGCTGGGTTTCGCCGCATGTTCGGATCCGGGACCATGGCAGGCCTCGCACTGAATGCCGTTGAAGGCCCAGGTCCCGATCAGGCCGGGCTTGCCGAGCTGGTTGCCCTCTTTCTTGTATCCCGTCGTGTGACAGGACCCGCAATTATAGGGGGTCTTTTTACCGGCATTATAGTTCACGAACTGTTCGGACTCGATGTTGAACTGGTTCATGCCCTTGATCTTGCCGTCGGGGCTCTCGGTGATCAAAAACCCCTGCTGGTCCACATACCGCGCTTTCCATTTGAAACCGCCCACCACAAAGAGGATGTCGTCCCAGGATTTGACGTAGCCGGGTTTCGGAACACCCGCTTCCCTGGCCTCCTTGGCCGTCCTCAACTTGGCGGGATGACCGGTCGCGCGCCAGTTGTCATAGGCCGCCCCATGGCAGGGGGCGCATTTCTCCGCGCCGACATAGGTTGCCTGAGCCGCCCCCGGAGTGGACGGAATGATCATGTTGTATAGCCCCAGCACTCCCGCGATCAGAACCGCCAGGAAAACCGTTCCGCACCTTCTCCAGGCCCTGAATCTGCTCTCGTCCATAACTCCTCCTTATATTCCAACCATGAAGGACCTCAATAGGTCATGAGGTCTGAATCCCTTGCGGGCGGCCTTGGCCGGCCATACCGCTATGAGTAAGAAGTGTTGATGACCGTACAACGGCGACCGCGCCCCTTTTGCCTTGCTTTTCAGGCGTTCTTATGGAGGCACCGATTCCACTTACAATATATACAAAGGGATGAAAGCGCACAAGAGAAAAGATCTTCACCAAGGCGAGCCGGGTTGTGGATGATTCTTCACAAACCACGGACGGGGACGGATCGGCAGGGAATGCGGAAATTCGCGCCCGCTCCGGGAATCATTGCCTGTCACAGCCAGGGCAATTCTGTCCGCGGAGTGTGGAAGAGATTTGCGGTTCCGGTTACGAATTCAGATAATTTTCCAGCGTCCGGAGACACTCGACCGCCTTTGTGCCTTCCTGGGCCAGCGAGTATAATTTGTCGCCGTCCTGCTCGATGATCCCGGCTTCCTTCAGCAGCCGCAAATGGAAGACCACTTTCGTATGGTCATCGATCCCCAGCTCGCGGGTGATCTCCATCAGGCGCATCCTCTCCCGGGCATGCAACAGCCGGATAATATTTCTCCGGGTGATGTTCGACAAAGAATTCAGCGTTTGATCGAAATTCATTCTGTGCATGCAGGTCTCGAATTTTGCCTCCTCGATCGATCGCCCGATCATGGCGAGCAGGGCTTCGATCTTGAAGGGTTTGACGAGGTAGTCGCTCGCCCCTTTTTTTATGGCGTCGACTGCGTTCCCCACGGTGGCAAAGGCGGTCATCATGATCACCTTGGACCGGGGACGAAGTCGCTGAATGGAAACCAGCGCGTCCATGCCGTTCAGCTTCGGCATGACATAGTCCAAAAGCACTACGTCGAACTCCCGGACTTCGAGCTTTGCCAGAGCCTCTTTGGCGGACGACGCATGCTCCGTCTGGTATCCGGCCGATTCTAATACTTCGCTCAGGTTCTGCCTGAGCTCCTGGTCATCGTCGACGATCAGAATCTTTTTCATGGGGCTCCTTGGCGGGAAGGGTGACGGTGACCGTCGTTCCCCGTCCTTTGGCGTTGGAGATCTCGATATCACCGCGGTGCTGCTTGATGATGCCGTAGCAGATGGAGAGCCCCAGTCCCGTGCCCTCTCCGACATCCTTCGTGGTAAAGAAAGGATCGAATACCTGGGGGAGGTCTTTCTCGGCAATACCCGAACCCGTATCGCTGAGTCGGATTTCGACCCGGCCGTTTTTCCCGGAAGAGGCGACGGTCAGCGTTCCTCCTTCCGGCATGGCTTCGAGCGAGTTTGACAGGATGTTGACAAAGACCTGCTCGAGTTTTCCCGGGTCCCCCATGACCGTCGGCACCGGCGCCAGATCTTTCCGGAGGACGATATTTTTGAATCTGAACCTCAGGAGGGTCAGCGAGCCTTCCAGGGTGTCGATGAGATTCAGGGGGACCATCTCGGGCTCCTTCTGCCGGGAAAAGAGAAGAAGCTCTTGGGCAATGGCCGATGCCCTGTCGATATATTTTTCGACCGCGGCGAGTTTTTCCACCATATCGCTTGCGCCGTCATGGCTCTTGAGTCTGGCCTGCAGCGTCTGGCTGACAAGGGAGGCGTTGGTCAGCGGGTTGTTGATCTCATGGGCGATGCCGGCCGCCATCTGCCCCAGGGAGAAGAGTTTCTCCGTCTGATACAGGAGCCTTGTCTGCCGTTCTACCTTCTGTCGGGTTTCGATATTGAAGATGTTCAATGCCTTGATGATGAAGTAGGACAGGAAAAAGGCCGATACGCCCCGCAGCAGTTCCACCGGCAGATGCATGACTTTCAAAACCCAAATCAAATCGTAAACCCCCGCCAGGAATCCGTAGACGGCGATGACCACGCCGGAGTAAAAGAAACTTCTGCCCATCGGTTGGCTCATGCTTTTTATCTCGCGGGAATAGGAGATCAGTCCATAGCCCGTGACCAGTCCCCCGGTCAGGCCAAGCGTGTAGCGGATCCCTATTTCGGCCTGCCATAGGAAAAGCAGGTCGATCGTTTCCCGTTGATTCCATAAAATGAAGGCCCAAGCCAAGGCCACCAGCGCGGGAATCCCTTTTATGAGCGTCTTCCCTTTGCCGCCGGGCGGGACGAGCATCAGGACGCCGAACTGCAGCAGGAAGAAGAAAGAGAGGATCAGCAGAAAGAGCAGGATCATGTTCACCAGGAAAATGTCCTGTCGCGACAGATATTCACCGTGGATCAGGGGATAGAGCTGAAACCATTCATAGGCCCCGTGGACCAGCCCGAACATGCCCAGCATCCAGAGGATGTTCGCGATTTTCAAATCGCTGCCCTTCAAATCCTTTACAGAGATCGAAATGCCCAGAAACAGAAAGGCGGCGCCGTAGAAGAAGTAGAGCGGGTAAACGAAAGGGATATTGGATAACATGGCATACAAAGACAAAAACGTCATCTTATGCCTCGCGCATGGCCGCAAGCCATTCGGACCGAAAAACAGCGGGAGGGAAAAGGGGTTCGGCCGAAGCGCGCCGCGGGTTTCTCATCAAAGCCCTTTACTGGTGACAGCGGGAACAGAATTCCCGGTCATTCACGGGGAAAGCGATCCGTCCGTCATGGCATTTTCCGCAAAAATCTCCCTTGGTCATCTTTTCCATCTTCATCTTCCAGGAGCCATGGGCCATCTGAAAAACCCGGTAGTGACAACTGGCGCATTTGATACCGCGCATCTTCATGTGGCTTTCATGGCTGAAGACGACCTGCCGGACATCTTTCGGTGTAAAGCGCAGATCCCCGCCGCCCACCGTTTTTCGGGCAGCCGCCGCCGGCGACATGGATACGTAGACCGCAATCACGCAGAGCGCAAGCAGTTTCTTCATCTATGCCGCCCATCGATGAGCCATGGCTGTTTCTTCCCTGTAAGGCTTTGTTTTTTCTTCAAGAACACATAGAATGAGAAGGGTGTGTCTGTCAATGGAAAATCGGCAATCGCATCCGGATGCCTGGCCGGCGAGATGACGGTTTTGCATGCCCTTGGAAAATCCTTTTATTCCCCCCGCGGCTTTCTTAGGATGCCTTTCACCGGAGGTCCGCGATGTGGCCATTCCCTGGGAGACGATCGGGCGCGAGGCCCGGGATGCCGGCTGCTACATGGTGCTGATGCGCCTGCCCCGCGGTGCACGGGCCACGGTGGGAAGCCTGGGCCGGTTGACGCTGCCCGAGGGGTATTACCTCTACGTGGGCAGCGCCGGGCGGTCCCTGACCAAACGGATGGAACGGCACATCCGGAAGGGTGGGGCGGTGCACCGGCATATCGATTGCCTGAAGCCATACGCCGACCGGTGCGATGATTGATTATTGTTCGCAAAAAGGGTAGAGTGCCGCCATGGCGAAGCTGACCCTGGAAGAATGGCTGGCGAGGGTGGAGAACGACCGGCGGTTCATGGAGAACGTCCGGGCGATCCGCAAGCTCCCCGCGCGCCCCGGCGAATTCCTGCCGTACCCCGAATGGGTCAGCCCGGCACTGAAGCGGGTCCTTGAGGCGCGGGGTATGGGGCGGCTGTACAGCCACCAGGCCCGGGCCGTGGAGCTGATCCGGCAGGGGCAGAGCATCGTCCTGGTCACCCCGACGGCGAGCGGCAAGACGCTCTGCTACAACCTCCCGGTCCTCCAGAAGATCCTCGAAGAGCCGGAGACCCGCGCGCTCTACCTGTTTCCCACCAAAGCCCTCGCCCAGGACCAGATGCACGAGGTTCACGGCCTGATCGGCGAGCTCAAGGCGGACATCAAGACCTACACCTACGACGGCGACACCCCCGACGACGCCCGGCAGGCGATCCGGCGGCAGGGCCACGTGGTCGTCACGAACCCCGACATGCTCCATGCCGGGATCCTGCCCCACCACACCAAGTGGCAGAAGCTCTTCGCGAATCTCCAGTACGTGGTCATCGATGAGCTCCACGTCTACCGGGGGGTCTTCGGCTCCCACCTGACGAACGTGCTTCGGCGTCTGGTCCGGATCTGCCGGTTCTACGGCCGCGACCCGGTCTTTGTCTGCTGCTCCGCCACCGTCGCCAACCCCCGGGAGCACGCGGAGCGCCTCCTGGAGCGGAGCGTGGTCCCGATCGAGGAAAGCGGGGCGCCCACGGCGGCAAAGACATTCATCCTGTACAACCCGCCCATCGTCAACCGGGAGCTCGGCATCCGCCAGTCCGCGATGACGCCGGTCCGGAAGGTGGCCTCGGAGTTGATCGACAACGCCATCCAGACGATCGTCTTTGCCACCAGCCGGCTGAACGTGGAAGTGCTGACCAAGTACCTCAAGGATCGGTTCGCCAGAGGGACGCCCGTGGACACGCAGTTCGTCACGGGCTACCGCGGGGGATACCTGCCCAACCTCCGTCGTCAGATCGAGGCGGGCCTGCGCAACCGCGAGGTGATGGGGGTTGTCGCGACCAATGCCCTGGAGCTGGGGATCGACATCGGCGATCTGGAGGCGGCGATCCTCTGCGGCTACCCGGGCACCATCGCGAGCACCTGGCAGCAGGCGGGCCGCGCGGGAAGGCGATCGGGCCAGAGCCTCGCCCTGCTGATCGCCCGCAGCTCGCCGCTGGACCAGTTCATCGTGGAGAACCCCGACTACTTCTTCTCCCGTTCGCCGGAGTTCTGCCGGGTCAACCCGGACAACCTCCTGATCCTGCTCCACCACATCAAGAGCGCCGCCTTCGAGCTTCCCTTCGAGAAGGGAGAGCGTTTCGGAGGGGAGAACCTGGAGGAGCTCCTCGACTATCTCGAGCAGAAAGGGGTGCTCCACCGTGTCGACGCCCGCTGGCACTGGTCGGCGGAGAGCTACCCCGCCGACGAGGTGAGCCTCAGGAGCATCAACCCGGAAAACGTGGTGATCGTCGATACGACGGATGCCGGCAACCACAAAGTCATCGCCGAGGTGGACTGGGACAGCGCCTTCACCACCGCCCACACCGACGCGATCTACATGATGGAATCCCAGCAGTACTATGTCGACAAACTGGACCTGGAGCGCAAAACCGCCTACGTCCACAAGGTGGAGGCGGATTACTTCACCGACGCCATGACCTACACCAACGTGCGGGTGATCGACACCTTCGCCAAAAAGCCGGGGCAGGAGATCCTCGTCGAGCACGGCGAGGTCCAGGTGGTGAGCAAGGTCGTGGGCTACAAGAAGATCAAGTTCTACACCTCCGAGAACCTGGGTTTCGGCGACGTAAACCTGCCCGAGAAGGACATGCACACGACGAGCTACTGGTTCACGATCCCCCGGGACCGCCTCGCCGGGCTTGACTTCCACCAGGCGGAGATCATCGACGGCCTTTCGGGGCTGGCGTACAGCCTCCACCACCTGGCCGCGATGATGCTCATGGCGGACCTGCACGACATCGACCGGGCGATCGGGGACAAGAGCGGCGAGTGGTTCGTCCGGAAGGACGGGAACTGGCGGACGATCACCGCCTCACCCGCGGGGGATTCGACGCCGGCAACGGATGCCTTCGATCCCACGATCTTCCTGTTCGACGCCTACCCCGGGGGGATCGGCTTTTCGGATCTTCTGTTCGAACGCCACGGGGCGCTGATCGCCTCGGCCGGGCAGCTGATCCGGGCCTGCCCCTGCGCAGGCGGCTGTCCCTCCTGCGTCGGTCCGACGCTCGAGGTGGGCCCGCGGGGGAAGGCGGCGGCCCTGGCGATCCTGGAACTGGTAAAAGGATAAATAGCGGTGACGGGGAGTGCGACCCCTTGGCGCGAAGGGACATGCGTGCAACTGGAAAATCGGATCCCTGAAGCGCGCATTGGAGATTTTTCGGGGCCCCCTGCCCCCGCAGCGTAGCGCCCGCAAAGACGACGCTTTGAGCGAGTCCTCGCGGGTTTCGTCTTTGCAGCGGAGCGAGGAGGCGCAGGGTCGAAAAATGTCCAGCGCGCGAAGGGTTCGCGATTTTCAAGGCTCACGGTCATTCGGGTGTGACCCCTGGCCCCAGCTCGATGCGGTCCTTTACGCCCGGGGTCTGGGTCATGAACCCCAGATAGCGAAGCTCCCCGTCGGAGCGGTTCACGATGGTGTGCTTCTCTCCGGCGGGGATGTAGAGCACGTCGCCGGCCTTGACGGACACTTCCCGGCCCTCGACGATTTCGATCCCCTCGCCGCTGACGATGACGAGAATATGCTCCCCCGTCTCGTGAAAGTGATACTCCCCGCCCCGGCCGCCCGGGACGACCAGCCCGAACACGCCATGCAGTCCAACGGCATTCAACTCCTTGAGGATGTCTTTCTTGAAGGTTTCACCGGGGGTCGGATTTTCCATCCGCCCAAACTCTTCAGCCCTGAATACGTTCATGGTCCGCCGCTCCTTTCGGCTGAGTCGATTTCGCGCCATCGCGCCATTCCGTAATGGGTGGCCAGGCCCGTGAGAAAGCCGACGGCCATGTTGGCCAGAAGTGCCGCGGCCACCGTTGCCGCCAGGGGAACGAGGTCGCGCTCCCAGCGGACATCCTGTGCGAACTTCGTCAGCTCGATCCCGACGAGCAGCATCATGGCCCCTATGATCGCGGTGGGAAAGGCGGAAAAAAGGCCGGCAATGGCCGCCGCGAAAAAAAGACCGAGAACGATCTCGATCGTCCCCTCGATGAGGTTCGTTCCGCCGGTTCTCGCGCCGAAGTAGTACTGGCCCGCCAGGCCGCCGCAGCCGTGGCACATGGGCATGCCCCCGAAGAAAGGGAGAACCAGGTTCATGATCCCCTGGTTCCAGGAGAGCTTTGCCACGCTGACGGGCCTCTGCGGCCAGTAGGCGGCGATCAGGGCGGAGGTCGCGATCGTCGCGTTGGTGATGGTGAGCGGGATCTGGGCGAAACCGGCCAGGACGAGCGAGTCCCAGACCTCCTTCGGGCTGAAACCGGTCAGCGGCGGCGGTGTGAAACGGATCAGGTCCGCCGCGGGAAGCCGCCCCTGGTAGGCAACGATGGCGATTCCCAGGAGGATCAGGACAAGCGCGGCAGGGGCCCGGCGGTTCTGTCTGAGGGCGAGGACGATCACGACCGACACGACCCCAAGCACCCACCCTGTGGCGATCATCTTTGCCGCCTCGACGGCCAGGAGTATCCCCAGCGTCGCCTGGATCCCCCGGACGACGCTGTTCGGGGTGATCTTGGCGAGGCGTTCGATGATCCCCGTCAGGGCGAAGAAGATCCAGACGATCCCCATCGCGAATCCCGAGGCATAGATCATCGACGGCGTCCACTGCTGGGCGATGGCCACAACGGCCAGGACCTTCATCGGCTCGATCGGCATGGGGAGTTTGTAGATGAGGCCGGTCGCCATGTTGGCGATACCCATCATGACCAGGAATCCCGCCGGGTCGAGACCGCAGACGGCGATGTAGCCCATGGCCAGAGGGAGCAGCGTTCCGAAATCCCCCATCGACCCGGCCAACTCCCGCAGGT
>JBFMBA010000310.1:0-2044 GCA_040755475.1 Thermodesulfobacteriota bacterium | reverse complement strand
CGATTCCAGACCCATGGGGGCCTCGCCTGTCGCGGCAGGCGTCAGAATCACGTCGTGCCATTCAAAAATGGGATCGAAGGCGCGATTGAAAACCGGTATCTGGCCGACCGCGTTGTTGTAATCGACGGCCAGCACCTTCTGCCCGCGCTCGATCGCCTCCCGCAGGAGGGGGCTGAGCTTGTCGCGACCGCTTTCATATTCCCTCTCGAAACTTCGGGCGAGGTCGGCCTCCATGATGGTGCGGTGGAGATCGACCGCACCGCCGAACAGGTCGGGAAGGGTCGCCTCCCTGGCCCTCTCACCCAGGTGCTCGACCAGTTCTGCAAAAGCCTCCCGGGTGTCGCTGTCGGCCTGCTCCCACATGGATGTTTTGACGAAGGCCAGGCGCGGCTCCACGGGCGGTTCCCGGGACATCGTCGCGGCAAACGCCGGTTTCGCCCTGAGCCGCGTGTCGGGATCGCGTTCGTCGAAACCCATCATCGCCTCGGCGATCAGGGCCGCATCCTCCAGTGTGCGGGCGAAGACGCCGATCTGATCGAGGGGCCTGGACTGCTGGAGCACCCGATGACGGGAGATGAGTCCGAAGGTGGGCTTGTAACCGTACACCCCGCAGTAGGCGGCCGGGCGGATCACCGACCCGTTGGTCTGGGTGCCGATGGCCAGGGGGACCATCCCCGCCGCCACGGCCGCGGCGGAGCCGCTCGAGGAGCCGCCGGGGGTTCGCTCGGGGTCATGGGGGTTGCGGGTCTTGCCCGGCGTATAGACCGCAAGCTCCGTGGTCACGGTCTTGCCGAGGATGACGGCGCCCGCCTCGCGCAGCCGGGTGACCGCCGCTGCATCCTCCCCGGGGCGGTGCCCGGCGTGGAGCACCGTTCCGTCCTCGGTGGGCATGTCCTTCGTGTCGAAGATGTCCTTGACGCCCACCGGTATGCCGTGAAGCGGGCCGAGGGTTCTTCCATCGCGCAGCGCCTCGTCCGCCTCCCGCGCCTGGGCCAGTGCCAGCTCCGGATCGAGGAAGGCCCAGGCCCCGATGTTTTCCTCGAGCTGCCTGATGCGCTCGAGGCAGGCGCCCACCAGTTCTTCCGACGTGACCCTGCCGGAGCGGATGATTTCCGCCGCCCCGGTCGCGCTGATCTGCGTCAGATGAATGTCATCTTCATGGGTTGCCATCGGGCGGCCCTCCTACTTGGCGACGCCGTAAATCAGATTCGGCAGCCACTCCGAGATCTGCGGAAAGGTGTGAACAATGACCATGGACAGCAGCACCATCCCCAGGAACGGCAACGAGCCCTTGAAGATCGTGGTAAGCTGGATTTCGGGCGGCGCGATCCCCTTGAGGTAGTAGCACGACATGGCCATGGGCGGCGTCAGGAACGAGGTCTGCAGGTTGAGCGCCACGAGGATCCCGAAGAAGAGCGGGTCGATCTGGAATTTGTCCAGCAGCGGCAGAAAGATCGGGACAAAGATGATGATGATCTCGCTCCATTCCAGCGGCCAGCCCAGCAGAAAGATGATGATCTGCACCAGTATCAGAAACATCAGCGGCGAGAGGTCCAGACCCATCACGAAATCCTCGATGACCATGTGGCCGCCGAGGTAGGAAAACACCGATGAGAAGGTCCAGGAGCCGATGAACAGCCAGCAGACCATGGCGGAGGTGCGCGCCGTCAGATAGACCGACTGCTTCAGGCGGTCCCAGGTGAGCTCTCGGTAGCCCGCCGCCAGGGCGATGCTGCCGAAAGCGCCCACGGCGGCTGCTTCCGAAGGTGTCGCCAAGCCGAACAGGATCGCGCCGAGCACCGACATGATCAGCACGGCCAGCGGGACGAAGGAGGTAAGCAGCATCCTCAGCAGGTCCTTCAGGGGAATGTCGGTTTCCGCCCGCGGCGGCTTCGGGGCCAGCCTGGGGTTCAGTGCGGCCCGCACAACCACGTAGAGGATGTAGAGCCCGGCCAGCATGAAACCGGGAATCATCGCCCCGGCGTAGAGCCGCACCACGGAAACCCCGGAGACGGCTCCGTAAACGATCAGCATAATGCTCGGC
>JBFMBA010000309.1:0-12185 GCA_040755475.1 Thermodesulfobacteriota bacterium | reverse complement strand
GATTTACGATCTTGTGGATGTGCTGGGTGAGGGGGAAGTTCCCGCTGCGACGGTTCAGGTCCATCCGGGGAAGGCGGCCGGCCGGGAGCGGATATACGATCTGACCGATGTGGTGGAAAGGAAGCCCCGTATGGCGCTGGTCGATCCGGGGCTCCACGAGGAGATCATGAGGCGCGCCTCGGAAATCGCGGAAAGAATCGCCCACGATGTCATACCGGTCGTGGCCGAGCGCGTCATCCGCGAGGAGATCGATAAACTGAGAAAAATGACGTGAGGGAGACGACGGGATCGTGCGTGTAAAGGGATTCCTGCCGTCATTCGTCTTGTTTCTTTCTTCGGTCATGCTCGCCTTCCCCGCGGTTTCCCATGGGGAGGCAGTGACGACGCAGGTCGTGGAAGCGGAGGGGAGCGTCCCCGTGGTCGCCCTCGACCTTGCCCGGGCTCGGAATCTGGCGATCCGGGACGCCCTGCAACAGGCGGTGATGCAGGTGACGGACCGCTTTGTCGACCCGCGGGACGCAAATTCCAATATGACGCTGCTCAGGGAGCAGATCTACTCCCAGGCCGAGCGATTCATTCAGGATTACCGGCTGGTTTTCGAAACCACGGTGATGGATGTCTATACCGTGGCCGTCCGGGTGACTGTGTTTGCGGGCGGCATCAGGGACGAGCTGCTCAGGCTGGGACTGATCCGGTCGCTTCCGCCGGAACCGGCAGCGAAGCGGTTTGCCCTGACCGTGCGCGGCATCCGATCCTACGGGGAATATGTCCGCCTTCAGGGCATTCTGAAGGATCAGGTGCCGGGGATCAAGGCGGCCGTCCCCCGCGAGGCGGCCCGGGGGATGATCCGATTTGACGTGGAGGCGGAAGGTATAACCCCGTCTCTGGCCGATCGGCTCCGGCAGCGGCTGGGAGGCGAAATCCGCCGTCAGGATGAGCGAAGCCTGGAGATCGATCTGAAATGAAAGGGTATGGAAAAGATATGGCGAACTGGTTGCGTGCCCTGCTGCTCATGGCGCTGATTTTTGTAGCGGGCTGCGCCGCAAAAATCCCCCACACCATCGTGTCCGACTTCGGCCAGAGGGGAACCAAACTGATTGCCGTCATGCCCGTCAAAATCCTCTCGGCCGATGTCAGGTCCGCAGCGATGCTCAGGGCGAAACTGGTCGAGGAGCTGTATTTCAAAGGCTACCCCAGGGTGCCTCTGCGGTTGGTGGACGAGAGACTTGCCGGGGTTTCCGCCGGCAGCCGCGAGGAAGTGGCGCCGCAGGTGGTGGGCGAACTGCTCAAAGTCGACGCGGCCCTGTACCCCACGCTCAATGAAAGCCGGCTGGGAAGCGGCCTCTTCTATGGGTCCACGGCTGCCGAGGCGGTGTTCGAGCTGAGGAGCACCCGAACGGGGGAGATCCTGTGGCGCGTCCGGCACCAGGAGGTCTTTCGCTCCTTCGGAATCACGCGCCAAAGCGTGGAACTGCGGGCTTCCCAGGTCTTTGAAAAGGCGATCGACGGTGTCATCAATCGGGCGTTGGAAACCCTGCCGGACGGCCCGGAGGCCGGCGGGAACTGACCCATGAACATACCGAATTTTCTCACGCTGCTTCGCATCATCCTGGTTCCGGTCGTCGTCATCTTTCTGATCCAGGACCAGTTCCTCAACGCGGCCATCGCGTTCATCATGGCGGCCCTGACCGACGCCCTGGACGGGTTCATCGCCCGGTCTCTGGGCCAGCAGACCACCCTGGGAGCCTACATGGATCCGATTGCCGACAAGGCGCTGCTGGCCAGCTCCTTTGTGACGCTGTCGGTGCTGCACGCGGTTCCGGGGTGGCTCGCGGTGATCGTCATCAGCCGGGACGTCATCATCGTCATGGGTATTCTGGTGCTCTCCCTGATGTCGGTTCCGGTCAGCATTCGCCCGACGGTGATCAGCAAGATCACGACGGCCGTGCAGCTGGTCACCGTGCTGACGGTCCTGTTCGGCCTGTCCTTTCCCGGCATCATCCCGGAAGCCTGGCTGATGGCCCTGTTCATCATCACCGCCGTCTTTACCGTGGTCTCCGGCCTGAACTACATGGTGAAGGGCCAGAAACTCTTCAATCAGAACACAAAAAAATCATTTTTGCCTTGACATCACTCGTTTTTCTTGTTAGAAAACTCACCTTTCCACGGCGAGGGTCTTCTGTAGGCACGTAGCTCAGGGGGAGAGCGCCATCCTGACGCGGTGGATGTCCAGGGTTCAAATCCCTGCGTGCCTACCATTTTCAAATAATTCTGCCTTCTCGACGGGCGATTGAGGGCAGCGGGTGCGAGTCCATAACGGGAGGCAAGTATTGATGAGGGCATCATCACTTAGTGCTGATGCCCTTTGTTCATAGGAAACGGGAAATGGCTGAACAGATCCACATTACCCTGCCGGATGGAAGCCGGGCGTCCTATCCGCCCGGGCTGACGGTCAGACAGGCCCTTGCGGGCTGGAGCGGGGCGGTCCCCGCATCGACGGTGGCGGCGAAGGTGAACGGGATGCCCGCCGATCTGAGCATGCCGCTGACCGCCGACGCCGCGGTCGGGCTGATCGATGCCGGTTCGCCCGAGGGGCTGTCGATTCTCCGCCACAGCATGGCACACGTCATGGCCCACGCGGTCCAGGACACCTTTCCCGGCGTTCAGGTGACCATCGGCCCCGCAATCGAAGACGGCTTCTACTACGATTTCGACCGTGCCGACAGCTTCACGCTCCAGGACCTGGAGGGTATCGAAGCCCGGATGCGGGAAATCGCGGCGGCCGACTACCCCTTCGAGCGCCGCGAGGTGAGCCGCCGGGAAGCCGTGGAGATCTTCCGGGGCAAGGGGGAGAACTACAAGGTCGAACTGATCAACGACCTGCCCGAGTCGGTGGAGACGGTCAGCCTCTATGCCCAGAACGGCTATATCGATCTGTGCCGCGGGCCTCACTGTCCTTCCACGGGCATGATCCGCGCATTCAAGCTCCTCAACGTGGCCGGCGCGTACTGGCGGGGCGACGAGCGCAACCGGATGCTGCAGCGCATTTACGGGACCGGCTTCGCCACCCGGGAGGCGCTCGACGAGTACCTGCTGCTCCTGGAGGAGGCGAAAAAACGGGACCACCGCCGTCTCGGCCGGGAACTGGATCTGTTCCAGCTCAACGACGAGGCGGGCCCGGGGCTGGTCATCTTCCACCCCAAGGGGACGCTGCTGCGGACGATCATCGAGGACTGGGAGAAAAAAGAGCACCTCAAGCGGGGCTATGACCTGGTGATCGGCCCCCAGCTCCTCAAGGCCGACCTCTGGAAGCGTTCGGGTCATTTCGACCATTACCGGGAAAATATGTACTTCACCGAGGTGGATGAGCAGACCTACGGGATCAAGCCGATGAACTGCCTCTCCCACATGCTGATCTACAAATCGCGGCTCCGCTCCTATCGCGATCTGCCGCTGCGCTATTTCGAACTGGGGACGGTGCACCGCCATGAAAAGGCGGGGGTGCTCCACGGATTGCTCCGCGTGCGCCAGTTCACCCAGGATGACGCCCATATTCTCTGCACGCCCGAGCAGCTCAACGGCGAGATCCGGGCGATCGCCGATTTCGTCGGGTACGCCATGGGGATCTTCGGATTTGACTACGACGTGGAGCTGTCCACCCGTCCCGAGAACTCCATCGGCTCCGACGCGGACTGGGATCTGGCAACCCGGGCGCTGGAGGGAGCGCTCCGGGACAACGGCATGGCATACGAGGTGAACGCCGGCGACGGCGCCTTTTACGGACCGAAGATCGACTTCAAGCTGAAGGATGCGCTGAAGCGCAAATGGCAGTGCGCGACGATCCAGTGCGATTTCACCCTGCCCGAGCGGTTTGACCTGACCTACATCGGGGAGGACGGGGAGAAGCACCGCCCGGTGATGCTCCACCGGGTGATCCTGGGCGCCATCGAGCGGTTCATGGGGGTGCTCATCGAGCACCATGCGGGCGCCTTTCCGCTCTGGCTGTCGCCCGTCCAGGCGATTCTGGCCACGGTGACCGACAAGCAGATACCCTTCGGACGGGAGGTTCACCAGAGGCTGCTCGATGCGGGCATCCGCGCCGAAGGGGATTTCCGCAACGAGAAACTGGGCTACAAGATCCGCGAGGCGCAGATGCAGAAGACGCCCTACATGCTCGTGATCGGCGATCGGGAGGTGGCTTCCGGTCAGGTGTCGCCGCGGCAGAGGGACGGCAGGAATCTCGGCTCCATCGGGGTGGACGCCTTCCTATCCCTCGTCCGCGAGCAGTGTGCACAGTTCAAATGACCCATTATCACATCTGGAGGTGACCTATAGCTAAGGATTTAAGGATCAATCGCGAGATCAGGGCTGCATCGGTCCGGGTGATCAGCGTGGACGGGCAGCAGCTGGGGGTCATATCCCTGACGGATGCGCTGGCCGAGGCGGTCAGGGCGGGGATGGATCTGGTGGAAGTGTCGCCCACGGCGACGCCGCCGGTCTGCCGGATCATGGATTACGGCAAGTTCCGGTACCAGCAGAGCAAGAAGGTTCAGGTCTCCAAGAAAAGCCAGACGGTGATCCAGGTCAAGGAGATCCGCCTGAGACCCAAGACCGAGGCCCATGACCTGGAGGTCAAGCTCAAGCATATCAAGAAGTTTCTTGAAGCGCGCAACAAGGTGAAGATTTCGATGATGTTCCGGGGGCGCGAGATCGCCTACACCGACATCGGCAGGAAAATCATGGAGGACCTCAAGAACTCCCTGGCCGACGAATGCGTGGTCGATCAGCAGCCCAAGCTCGAGGGACGGAACATGATCATGATCATTTCACCGAAGAAATAAGGGGCCACAGCGGAAAGAGGGACCATCGGAAGGGCCTGGTGATCCCGGGATGGAATCGTACAACGTGCCTGAACCGGGCGACGGTTCAGTTTTATGACAGCAGGGGTGATGGAATGCCAAAGATCAAAACGCACCGGGGTGCGGCCAAGCGGTTTTCCGTGACGGGAACGGGCAAAATCAAGAGGAGCAGGGCCAACACGAGCCACATCCTGACGCCCAAAACGACCAAGCGGAAAAGGCAACTGAGGAAATCGGTGATTCTCGACCGGACGAATGAAAAGGCGATCAAGAAGTTGATCCCCTATCTGTAGACCGATCCACAGGACGGCGACCGCGAGGCGACGGGGCAACCCCTTGAGATCGCCGGTCGTTGCGGGTAACAGACCACATACATGAGGAGTAAAAAGCAATGCCGAGGGTAAAGAGAAGCGTCACGGCTCACAAGAAACGCAGGAAGATCCTGAAGGCGGCAAAGGGTTTTTTCCTTTCCAGAAGCAAGCTGCTCAGGACGGCGACGGAGGCGGTGGACCATGCAATGGCTTACGCCTACCGGGACAGGAAGGTCCGGAAGCGGGATTTCCGGAGGCTCTGGATCACCCGCATCAGCGCCGCCGCGCGCCTGAACGAGATCTCCTACAGCCGTCTGATCAGCGGCATGCGCAAGGCGGGCGTGGAGATCGACCGGCGGGTCCTGTCGGAGCTGGCCATCCATGATCCGCGCGGGTTTTCCGAAATTGTGACCATCGCAAAAGGTGACCGGACGGCATGACGCAAGAGTTGACGGGGCTTCGGGAAGGGGCGGAAGCCGAGCTCCGGAATGCCGAAACGGAGGAGGATCTCCTGGCGATCCGAACCCGTTATCTGGGCAGAAAAGGCCTGCTGACGGGGTTGCTGCGCAACATCGCCGGCGTGCCTCCGGCGGACAGGCCGGAATTCGGCCGGCGCTGCAATGAAATCAAGGAGGATCTTGCCGCACGCGTCGATCAGCGCATCGCGGCGGTGGCGTCTAAAAAAAGAGACGAAGCCCTCCTGCGGGAAAGGATCGATGTCACGCTTCCGGGCCGGGGTGTCCGTTACGGCGCGCTCCATCCCATCACGCAGGTGCGGGACGAAATCTGCAGGATCTTCGAGGGCCTGGGCTTTTCGATCGTGGAAGGGCCGGAGGTCGAGCTCGATTACTACAATTTCGAAGCGCTCAACATTCCCAAGAACCACCCCGCACGGGATATGCAGGACACCTTCTACGTGGAGGAGAACATCGTCCTGCGCACCCATACCTCTCCGGTCCAGGTCCGGATCATGGAAAAGACGAAACCCCCCGTGAGAATCCTCTCTCCGGGCCGCGTCTACCGCCGGGACTCCGACATCTCCCACACGCCCATGTTTCACCAGATCGAGGGGCTGCTCGTGGACAGGGGCATCACCTTCGGTGATCTGAAGGGCGTGCTGACCATGTTCCTGAAGCAGGTATTCGGCGAGCAGACGGCGCTTCGCTTCCGTCCCAGCTTCTTTCCCTTCACCGAGCCGAGCGCCGAAGTCGACATCCGGTGTGTCATGTGCAGCGGCCGCGGATGCCGGGTTTGCGGGCAGAGCGGCTGGCTGGAAATTCTCGGCTCGGGGATGGTTGATCCCGAGGTGTTCAAGAATGTGGGTTACGATCCGGAAGTCTTCACCGGGTTCGCCTTCGGCCTCGGCCTCGAGAGAATCGCCATGCTGAAATTCGGCATCTCGGACATCCGCCTGTTCTTCGAAGGCGACATGAGGTTCCTCGAGCAGTTTTAAGAAATCGGAAAGCCCCTATGTTAGTCAGTGTAAAATGGTTGCGTGATTATGTGGATGTGGACGTGACGCCGGCGGAGATGGCCGAGCGGCTCACCATGGCCGGTCTGGAGGTGGATGCGCTCGAGGAAAGGCGCCCCGCCTTCAGCGGCGTCAAGGTGGCCAGGATCCTTTCGCTCAAACCCCATCCCGATGCCGATCACCTGTCCCTCTGCGACGTGACCGCCGGAGAGTCGACCTACCCGGTCGTCTGCGGCGCCGCCAACATCCGCGTCGGCGACTGCGTCCCCCTGGCCCTCGCGGGGGCCACCCTACCCGGCGGGCTGGTCGTCCGGACTTCGCGCATCAGGGGCGAGCGGTCGGACGGCATGCTGGCTTCCGAAGAAGAGCTGGGGATCGGCACCGACGCGTCGGGGATCATGATTCTCCCTGCCGATCTGTCCCCGGGCGCGGAGCTCGCGGAGCTGGATGAACTGCGGGATACCGTTCTGGATATCGGCGTCACCCCCAACCGGGCGGACTGCCTGTCCATTACGGGAGTGGCCCGCGAATGGGCGGCCATCGCCGGCGGTGCGCTGCGCATTCCCGCCGCACTGCCCGCGGAGAGCGGGGAGGACATCCGCGAACTCACGTCGGTCACCATCCTCGATCCCGACCTCTGTCCCCGCTACACGGCGAGGATCATCAAGGGCGTCCGGATCGGGCCCTCCCCCCTGTGGATCCGCCAGCGGCTCGAGGCGGTCGGACTGCGGCCGATCAACAACGTCGTGGATGTGACCAATTTTGTCATGATGGAGCTGGGCCAGCCCCTGCACGCCTTCGATTACCGCTTTCTGGAAGAGGGGCGCATCGTGGTCCGGAGATCCCGCGCGGGTGAACCCTTCGTTTCCCTCGACGGCAGGGAGCGTATCCTGAACGAAGGGACGCTGCTGATCTGCGACGGCGTCAAGCCGGTGGCCATCGGCGGGATCATGGGCGGCCTCAATTCGGAGATCCAGACGGACACCGAGACGATCCTCCTGGAGAGCGCCTATTTCAATCCCGCATCCATCCGCAGAACCTCGCGGGAGATGGCGATGGGAACCGATGCCGCCTTCCGGTTCGAGCGGGGCATCGATCCGGAAGGGGTGATCCCGGCGCTCAACCGGGCAGCCGACCTCATCGCCCGGATCGCCGGCGGGACCGTCTGCCGGGGGTTGATTGATGCGTATCCCCAAAAAATCGAAACGGCCGGCAGAATCCCGCTCCGGATCCGGCGGGTAAACGACATCCTGGGCACCTCCATCTCCGGGGAAGAGATTTTGCGCATCCTCGGAAGCCTGCAGATGGCCGTCGAGCCGGTGGGCGAGGACTGCTTCGCCGTGACCCCCCCGACCTGCCGCGTCGATATCGTCCGGGAAATCGATCTCATCGAGGAGGTCGCCCGCCTGTCCGGCTACGACCGGATTCCGGCAACCCTTCCGGCCGTGTCGGCCACGACCGGCATCCGCCAGGGCAGGGCGGTGCTCGAGGGGAAGCTCCGGGACATCATGACCGGCGCGGGTTATTCCGAAGCGATCAACTACAGCTTCATTTCACCGAGTGCCGTCGACCGGCTCGGCATCGACCAGACCGATCAGCGGCGCCGGCACGTGGAGATCCGGAATCCCCTGACCGAGGAGCAGGCGGTCATGCGGACCACCATGGTCTACAGCCTCCTGCTCAACGCCGGGAAGAACGCCGACTGCGGCCGTTTCGATCTGAAGATCTTCGAATTGGGCCGGACCTTCATCGGGCGCGGTGCAGGCGAGCTTCCCCTGGAGGAAAACCGCCTGGCCTGCATGCTTGCAGGTCTCAGGTACGAGGACCGCTGGCACTCCGGGGATCTGCGGGCGGATTTCTACGACCTGAAGGGGTGCATCGAGAATATGCTGGATGCATGCTGCATTCCCATGCCCTCCTTCCGGTCCGGGATGCATGAACCCTTCCTGCACCCCGGCAAATCATGCGGCGTATACAGCGGGGAGGATCGGATCGGATCGCTGGGGGAGGTGCACCCGGATGTCCTGGCGCGCATGGATTTGAAGGGTCCGATTGTGGTGTGCGAGCTGGACCTGGACCGCATGGCGGCCCTTTCTGCCCGGAAGATTTCCTTCCGCAGCATTCCCCGGTTCCCGTCGAGTTCGCGGGATGTGGCATTCCTCGTCCGCACCGATCAGGAGGCGCGCGAGATTCTCCTGCCGGCGGGGGATCCCCCTGAAGAATTGCTTGAGAAAGTTCAAATTTTTGATATATATGAGGGAAAAAATCTCCCCGCGGGGACGAAGAGCCTTGGATTGCGGTTTTCATATCGGAGTGCGGACAGGACATTGACCGATGATGAGGTGAACGAGGTCCATGGAAGGATCGTGAAGAGAATTGTCGGCGCGACGGGGGCGGCAATCAGATAAGGGCGGACCAATCTGTAAAACCGGAGGAGGCAGAAAATGACAAAGATCGATATCATTCAGGATGTTTATGAGAAACTGGGTTTTTCGAAAAAGGACTCAGCGAGGATCGTCGAGTCGGTCTTCGATATCATCAAAGACAGCCTGACCAATGGCGAGAAGATCAAGATTTCCGGTTTCGGAAATTTTGTCGTCAAGGAAAAGAAATCCCGCCGGGGGAGAAACCCCCAGACCGGCGAAGAGATCGCCATCTCGGCCCGAAGGGTGCTGACGTTCAAGTCCAGCCAGGTCCTTCGCAAGGCGCTGAACGAGTGATTCTGCAGCCCCCGGTATCTGCGGGCGGGCGATGCACTGTCGTCGATGGGGCGCGCTCCCCGCAAGCCCTTCCCGGCAGGCCGGTATCAGAGGCGCCATAAGATAAAGACCGCTTCGAGACCCGTATAACCCGGACACCACACTCCGGAAGCACCCATTCGAACGGTCCCGGGCCCCCCGGACCCCGGGGTGCGGCACCAGCAATGGAAGCCGTCCGGGCCTTCGACCGGGGTGGTTCCCGCCGTGGGACAGCGGGCGGATGCAGGTTCGTGAGTGTCCGGTATGGGCAGGCAGAACGCGGTTCGATGCGCCGGCTCCCGTTACCCTGCAGGCCCGCCTTCGGGGTTTCTGCTTGAGTAAAAAACAGCCGTGATGCCCGGATGTGATTATGGACGAATCAATTCCAGCCAAGTCTTATTTCCGGATCGGTGAGGTCGGGAGGCTGCTGAAGGTTCAGCCCTACGTTGTCCGCTACTGGGAATCCGAGTTCAAGACCGTCCGGCCCATCCGCACCCGATCCGACCAGCGGCTGTACCGGCGCAGGGACGTGGAGGAGCTGATGCTGATCAGAAAACTCCTCTACGAGGAGAATTACACGATCAACGGCGCCAGAAAGCAGCTCCGGAAAATGCGCAGCGAGGAGTCCTTTACGTCCCCCGCCGACGGGGGGGAGGACATGTCGGCGCTTCTGGGGGAGATAGAGAAATGTCTGAAGGAAATCAGGGACATCGTCAGTTGAACCCGCCGCGTAGCTGATCCGGAACCGGTTCTTGCAGACCCCGCCGCCCTATCATCGCCGTCAGACCGCATTTCCCATGCCATTATTTCTTGTTTGCCCGCTTCGATGCTTTGAGCGGATTGACCTTCTGCGACATTTCCTTGAGTTCCAGCTTGACGTGGTTCGCCGTCGGACACTTCCCGGCCCGCCATTTGGCCACCGGATCCGGATACACCCGGCAGTAGTTTCCCGTCGTGCAGGCGATGACCTTGCCGCAGCCGTCGCATTTGTCGATGATCGCCACGCAGTGGCCCCCGTTGAAGCCGCAACCCTTCTTGGTCATGAAGCCGCACTCGATGCCGGTTTTGATGGTTTGACAGATCATGTTCCTCTCCTCTTTTCGTGTGATGTCTTCGTAAAAACCTAAAAAAACCGACCCGCTGGCTGCCCATGGTCATGGCCGAGTCGGGTCGGTGATACCCTTTCCTCAAAGGCGCGCCTTCGTATCAAATTGCGGAAGGGTTGTCAAGAAAAAAAATGCGGGAGAAACAGCCCGATACGGAAGGGTTTGCGGGTGGCTTGCCGGGTAGTCACGCGACGCGGACGAAACCGCAAAAAACACGCACCGGAAAGGGCTGAATCCATTGACTTCAGAGGCCGTTCATGTTACGCAACCGATCATTCGGCGCAGCGGTTCACATGGATTTGCCGGGGAAATACGGTCGGAGGGTGCCGTTTGTCCGATATGCTTATGCTGATCATACGAAGCTTTGAGATCACCAACAGGCTGGGGATCCATGCCAGGGTCGCCGCCAAGCTGGTTGAAACGGCAAACCGCTTTCAGGCGGAAGTCTCTCTGGAAAAGGACGGGGTCGAGGTGAACGGGCGGAGCATTCTGAGCATACTGGCCCTCTACTGCCCGCAGGGGAGCCGGTTGACGATTTGCACCGAAGGCGCGGATGCGCAGGAGGCCATGGAGGCTTTTGCCGGACTGATCGCCAATAAATTCGGAGAGACGTGAAGCGGCAGTGCGGCAGCGACCGTGGACTGACACGCGACAACAGGGGATGCCATGAGTGGCAATGAGCCAAAAAAAACTTTCTTTCTCAAGGGGCTGGGCGTTTCCCCGGGAATCGTCATCGGCAAGGCCTATCTGTTTGACAAGCTGGACGCCCAGGTCCCCTTTTACAAGCTGAGCGATCCGAGCCTGATCAACGAGGAGATCCACCGTTTCCAGAAGGCGCTGAAAGAATCGGAGAAGCAGCTCCTCGAGCTCAAGAACAGCCTCGGCGAACTGGGCGGCGGGATGGATCCGCTGTACATCATCGATGTGCACATCATGATCCTCAAGGACCGGAAATTCGTCAACCAGACCATCGAGAACATTCGGAAGATGAGCGTCAACGCCGAATGGGCCGTCCGGATGACCGTCGACAAATACCGGGAGATCTTCGACCGGATGGAGGACGACTATCTCCGGGGACGGATCAGCGACATCCAGTACGCGGGACAGCGCATCCTGGCGAATCTGGCGGGAAAAAAGCGGACGGCGATCGACAGGGGGGAGCGGATCGTCATCATTGCCGCGGATCTGTCGCCCGCCGATACGGCGCAGATGAAGCTCGACCGGGTCCTCGGGCTGGCCACGGACATCGGCGGAAAGACGTCCCATACGGCGATCGTGGCGCGCTCCCTCGAGATCCCGGCCGTGGTCGGTCTGGTGAGCGTGACAAAGGACGTCCGGACGAACGACGACATCATCGTCGACGGTTCTGCCGGGGTCGTCATCGTCCATCCGGATCCCGAGGTCCGGCGGCGCTACGAAGAGAAACAGCGGCTCTACAAGGATGCGCTGGACGACCTGCTCGACCAGGCCCGGCTCCCGGCCATCACCAAAGACCGGCACCGGGTGGAGATCGGCGGCAACATCGAGTTCGTCGAGGAGATTCCCTCGGCGATCACGCACGGGGCCGACGGGATCGGGCTGTACCGGACGGAGTTCATCTACATCAACCGGGAGGAGCTTCCCAGCGAGGAGGATCATCTCGCCAATTACCGTTCGGTGATCGGTGTGGAGGGGCTGGCCTGGGCGACCATCCGCACCTT
>JBFMBA010000308.1:0-3659 GCA_040755475.1 Thermodesulfobacteriota bacterium | reverse complement strand
CGAAAAAAGCACAAAGGCGCCATGAATGATCATCACCAGGTCAGCCAGAAGATCTGCCGCCATCGCTCCGGCTCCTCGCTTGCCCCTTCACCCCGCGCGGATCAACGGGCGTCATGGCGCATGGCCGGCGGGACGGGATCACTCTCCCCGCTCAGCTGGCCGCAGGCGGCCAGGATGTCCCGCCCCCGGCTCGCCCGGAGAATGGCCGTATAGTGGTGATCGAGCAGCACCTGCTGGAAGGCGCTGACCGCCTCCGGAGAAGGGGTCCGGAAGGGGGCTCCGGGAAATTCGTTGAAGGTGATCAGGTTCAGTTTGCAGCGGATGTTCCTGAGCAGGAGGGCCAGCTTTTTTGCATCCGCCACGGAGTCGTTGACGCCCGCCATGAGGATGTACTCGAAGGTCAGCATCCGGCGGCCGGGCATGGGGTAGCCCCGGCAGGCTTCCAGCAGGGACGCAAGCGGGTATTTCCGGTTGACGGGCATCAGGGCGTTTCGCCTGGGGTCGTCGGGGGCGTTGAGCGAGATGGCGAGGTTCACGCAGACCTCCTGTCCCAGCCGGACGATTTGCGGGGCGAGACCGCAGGTCGAGACGGTGATTTTCCGGCTGGAGAAGCCGAGGCCATAATCGGAGGTGAGGTTGCGGATCGCCGTCACCGTATGGTCGAAGTTCGCAAGGGGCTCGCCCATTCCCATCAGGACGATGTTCTTGACCTGGGGTCCTTCGGGTGTGCAGCGGCGCAGCATGGTCATCTGGCCCGTGATCTCGGAGGGCTTGAGGTCGCGTGTCAGTCCCCGGCGTCCCGTCAGGCAGAAGAGGCACCCCATGGCGCAGCCCGCCTGGGTGGAGATGCAGGCGGTCCAGTGGTTTCGGCCGGGGATGAGGACGCTTTCGATGTGGAGGCCGTCGGCGAGCCGGAAGAGGACCTTTTTCGTCCCGTCGGCCGATGTCTGGATCCGGTCAATGGACGGCTCCGCAATCACGAACAGGTCTTCCATCCGGTCGCGGAATTCCCGGGAGAGCGCGGTCATTTCCGCAAAGGAGACCGCCCCCCGCACGTAGAGACACTTCATGATCTGCCGGGCGCGGTATGCCTCCTTGCCCAGCGAGAGGATGAGGGCCTCGATCTCGGAAAGGGACAAGTCCCGGATGTTGGGTCTGTCTGCCATGCATTTCACCGTCCCTGCTGTCTGACGGTCGTCGTTGGCCCATGCGGGGAGTTCCGCGGAGATCGGCCGGCCGCCAGGGCCGGCACGACGGGAAACCATAGAATGGGGAAAAAAGTGCGGCAGGGGAGCGACGACATCCCTATGGTTGTGGACTACAGTTCGTCATCGCTTCCCTTCAGGCGGACCGCCCGGACAAACCGTTTTTCATAATAGGGTGTGCTGAGGCTGTCGATGCGGACGCGCCGATTCCGGGAGGAGGCGTGGACGAACTGATCGTTGCCGATGTAGATCCCCACATGACCCAGCGCCCTTCGCGTGTTGAAAAAGATCAGATCTCCCTCGATCAGCTTGCTGCGCGCTACGCGCATGCCGACGTGGGACTGCTCGAAGGCCGTCCTGGGAAGGTCGATGTCGAAGGCCTGATAGATCTTCTTCACCAGTCCCGAACAGTCGAGCCCCCGCATGGAGAAGCCCCCCAGGCGGTAAGGGGCGCCCAGGAAGCCCATCGCGAACTTGACCAGCAGCTGCGGCTCATCGGGGGTGTTCCAGTTGCCCAGGAGCGACCGGCTCTCCTTTGTTTGCCGCTCTCCTCCGGCCCTGGCGCCTTCCACCCTGATTCCGCCATCATCTTCCTCGCCGTCGGGCGGAAGGGTGCTTTTCGCGAGATCGACCGGCGCGGGGAGGGACGATGCGTCCCGGTCCTCCCCCGCAGTCAGCGCGAGCCTCATCCCGATGTTCAGCCGGCTGTCCTGAAGGTGGTTCAGATCGCTCAGCATGGCGACCGTGGTTCCCGTTTTCCTGGCGATGCGGGAGAGGGTGTCCCCCTTGCGGACCGTATAGGTCTCTCTGGATGTCTTTGAGGGTTTTGCCGTTATGGGGGAATTTGCCGGCCTGGCTTCGGGAATGACAAGGGTCTGACCGGGTTTGAGCTTGGTGCTGCGCAGGAGATTGGCCTTTTTGAGGTGTTTCAGGCTGACGCCCATCCGTTTGGAGATGTCGAAGAGCGTATCGCCGGGCTGAACCTGGTAGGTGACCCGGGCCCATCCTTCACCTCCCGTGTGCAGTATCGCGAACAGGACAATGATGACCATCCACGGGAAAATCCGCCGTCTCGGCATGAAGTACCTCCTCTGTCTTACACGGGGGCTACCCACTCCATAAACGATGCCCGGATTTATCCGGGGGCCCACCGGAAGAAACAGCTGCGCCCCCGGGCCGCAGGCGGGCGCTTTGTCTCCTGCGCAGTGGAACCGCAAATCCTTATATTGAAAGTGATCCCTGAAGTCAACAGCAAATTATCCTTACCCCACGGCCCCGTCAAAGTCGGATTGGCCGATATGTCAGGGGATAGGTAACAAACAGGCAATATCCTTATCCGTTGCGCAACGTTTTATGCCGCCGAAGGGCATCACTCTTTCGGGCTCCTGATGCGCAAAGAGCCGTGAACGGGGGAAATACAGGTTTTCCGGGGATAATAGCCTCCCGGAACGGCAACGCCGGCATAGACAATGGATTGGGGACCCAGCAGGGTCCCGGGAGATGTGACGGAGTTACAGCCGGTTTCCGTGCCGTCTCCCAGGACGGCCCCCAGTTTGCGCCGTCCTGTCTTGAAGCGCTTCCTGTCCGCGGTAATCGTGATGTCGCCGGGGATCACCCTGAGGTTGGCCAGTTTCGTACCCGCCCCCAGGTTGACCTCCCTCCCCAGGATGCTGTCGCCGACGTATGCAAAATGAGCCGCTTTGGCGCCGTCAAGGAGGATGGAACCTTTCATCTCGGTGGTATGTCCGACGACGCTGCGGTGTCCCACGAGACAGTCTCCTCGGACATAGGCGCCCTGGCGCACCTCGACGTCGTTGCCGATGATTGCGGGACCTTTGAGGAAGGCCCCGGGCTCAATCACCGTCCCCGACCCGATGAGGATCTGATCGTTGCACAGGAATGCCCCGGGTAAGATCACCGAGGCGCCGGCCAGTATGTCACCTTTCCGGTAGACCGCCATCGACTGTTTGGGTCCCGTGAATGTGACCTCAAGATCATCCCGCACTTCACCCTGAAAAATCACGAGCGCCCTGTCGACCGGGCCCGTAATGCCCGACAACGGCCAGGGTTGCCTGAAAAAGGAAGCCAGATAATCGGGCAGGCGGTCCAGTGCCGTCCAGACCGCCTCCTCTTTGGCAAACAACGGTTGATGGTCGAAATCCTTCAAGTCAAAAAAATCCTGCGGCAGCAGCATGACCGATCCCTCTTTCAGTCCTCTTCCATCGTTGACGTATCACCCAGCGGCAGGCCAAGCTCCTTGGCTTTCAGGAGCCGCCGCATGATTTTTCCGCTCCGGGTCTTGGGAAGCGAGGAGATAAAATCAATCTCGCGCGGCGCGGCGGCACTGGAAAGACGCTTCATGACGAATTTTTGAATATCGTGCCGCAATTCCTCGGAAGCAACGTAGCCGTCTTTCAGGGAGACAAAGGCTTTTACCACTTCCATGGCGATGGG
>JBFMBA010000307.1:0-3548 GCA_040755475.1 Thermodesulfobacteriota bacterium | reverse complement strand
CCGAGCTTGAGGATGCCGACCCGGTCCCGGACGCCCAGCAGGTCCAGCGCCTCCTCGCTGTACAGTCGGCAGGCGCTGCTGGTGATGATCAGCAGCTCCGGACGGTCGGGCCCGGTGTAGGCGTTGAAGGGACTCCCCTCGAAGATCGCCGCCGCCTTCCTGATCCTCTCCTGCTGGAGCCGGTGCTTTTCCACCACGGGGGCGCTGATCATGGGACCGCGCTCGGGGTCCGTCACGGAGCCGTCACAGAGAAATTCGGCCTTTCCTTTCACCGGCGGCAGCGCCCCGAGGACGACGTTCCCGCTGGCGTGGGACATCCGCGTCACGCTGCGGACCATGACGATGCAGCCGATCTCTTCGGAGAGGGCAAAGGCCCAGCGGGTGATCTCCTTCGCCTCCTGGAAGTCCGCCGGTTCGAGAAGCGGTATCTCCATCAGCCGGGCAAAATGGCGGGACTCCCCCTCGTTGACGCTGGAGAGCGCCCCCGGATCGTCGCAGGTGATCAGGACCATCCCGCCCCTCGTCCCCGACCCGGTCAGGTGGAGCAAAAAATCGGAGGCAACGTTGACCCCGTTCTGCTTCATGACGCAGAGCGACCGGAGCCCCGCAAAGGAGCCGGCGGCGGCGACCTCCATCGCCACCTTCTCGTTGGTCGACCACTCCACATACAGTGCTCCCCGGGCGGCGGAGCGGGAGAGGGTTTCGATGATCTCCGAAGAAGGCGTGCCCGGATAACCGGCGGCCACCCGCACGCCGGCCTCCATGGCGCCGCGGGCGATGGCTTCGTTCCCCATGAGCAAGACTTCGGCGCCTTCACCCGGTTCCTTCTCGATGGACATCCTTGCCTCCATAGGATTCAGCCTGCCCCGGGAAAAGGGGCTCCGCTAAGCGCCGTCCTGCGTCGAATCACAGGGCGGCTCGGTCCGGTAACACAGGAAACGAACCATCCCGGGCGGTTGATCAATTCCGTCCCGTCTGCGCCGCGGGAATCGGACGGGCCTCCGCACGGCCCGCAGCGGCCTTCTTCTTGTTCAGGGCTGCCGCTTTGAGCCTGTCCAAATTGCCCGCCGGCACCTCCCTGAATTCGAGGACTCCCCTGCGGCGGGCCAGGTCCATGAGTTCGCTGCCCTGCTTGGACCTCACGATCACCTGGTTCCAGCGGCGGGCCTCCTCCCAACCCTCGGGCAGGCGGGCCGACCCCACGGACAGGTCGCTGAACTCGGCGGTCATATCGGCGCAGGCGCGGCAGGACGGCCGGACACAGTCATTCACCTCATCCAGCGAGATCCGGTCGATTCCCCCGGCGGTCTGCACCTCCAGGGTATGGTAACGGCTGGGCGGGATATCCATCCCGGTCACGTCGTCAATGGGCATCTTTCCGCCGATCAGCGCCTTCAGTGCCGGCCAGGAAAGGGCCCAGCCGCAGAACAGCCCCACGACGAGCCGGAGTTTCCCGATGCCGCCCTGCGCATCGGTGACGGGCTGGGCACGCATCTTGGCCAACGCCAGCGCCTGGCAGGGCGTCGCCACAACACCGATCCGCCGGCAGTCCGTGCGGCTGACGCGGTTGAACTCGGCCACCGTCGGGGCGACGACGAACCGGCTCTTGCCCAGCCGGAGGGCGGCCTCGGGATCGTTGACGGTCACGCTCTGGGGGAGCAGTCCCTCGCCCGCCCCTGCCAGGACCGCTGCATCGATCAGCCCTTCCCTGAGGGCCAGGGCGATCAGGGCCGAAACGGTTCCCCCGTGCTGCGCCCGATGACGGATTGCCTCGTCCGCCGCCCGGGTGATGTAAAAACCGGCGACCAGCCCGGCTTCCGGCGTCCATTCGTCGCCGGCATGCCATAGCCGCTGCAAGGCCTCCGTATCCGCCGGTATCACCGGGCAGTAGTCGTAGCACTGGCCTCTGGCCAGATCGCAGTGATGGAGCGTGACCACCCGGTCCCGATAAGCGGCCTGATAAGGACAGAGGTTCACACAGGCGCCGCAGCCGGTGCACAGACCGGTTTGGAGGACCTTCGCCTCAAGCTCCCTCTGTCCCGCCTGCACGCCCTCATTCACCATCAGTGCCACCCCTTTCCCGTTCCCTTTCCTGACAGGGCCCTGCCCGTGTCTGTCGATTCCGAGAACCACCGTCCACGCCCCGTTATTTACGGGCATTCTAACACACGCGGACGTTTCCCTGTCAACCTATAAATCAATTGAATGGCGGATATAAAAGCGCGGACGCGGCCTGCTGCGTTGCAGCGTGCCCGCCCGGAAGAGTTGTGTTGACAATCCTGCCGTCTTGTATTATGAAAGCCCTCCAAACCGACGTTCCCCAGTAGCTCAGTCGGTAGAGCAGATGGCTGTTAACCATCGGGTCCGTGGTTCGAGTCCGCGCTGGGGAGCCAAATTAAAACGGGGGGTTAGCCGAATGAAGGTTAGCCCCCTTTTTTATATTTTGTCATTTTCCCCCGCTCCTCCCCCGCTCTATACTCATAAAAAACCAAATCAGTTATAGACAGGCATTCACAATGCGGGTCATTCACCGACTCCACAGATGATGCGCCGAGCCTCGGGGGAAGGAAAAAGGGAAAAGTGAGGCAACCGATGAATGGAATAATCTGGCAGGTAGTGCCTAAACAAGGTAAAATACTGCAGGTGGTCGGGGGATTGGCAGCGGGAAGCGAAATCCGCGAGGCGAGGCATCTTTTGAAAAGATTGAGAAATCAGTTCTCGGATCAAGGGAGGCATGAAAGACAGTAACCGACAGGAATGTACCATCTGCATTCAGAATTAACCCGTCGATTCAAGGGAGGGCTGAAATGAAAAAATTATATTTATCAGACAGCGATAGTAAGATCGGTGGAGTATGCGGAGGTATCGGGGAATACTTTGATAAAGATCCAACCTTAATCAGAATTCTCTTTATATTGGCTATTCTGTTTTCATTCGGCTTTGGCATTCTCGCATATCTGGCAATGTGGCTGATTGTGCCGAAGAGGCCGAAAGATTTGCAGTGACTTTTAATAGCGCAACGCTGTTATCCACGCTTGGATATGCATAATCAATCAGATCAATATGCGATCGGGATAAGCAAATGGCTGAAGAACTTGATCCCGAAGCACTCGTATCTGACCAGGAGGCGACATGAAAGCGAAATTACTGAGCCTTATTTTGATCCTGGTATGGATGGCGGGATGGAACGCCTCCCAAGCCGGCAGCATCGTCACGGCCAAGTGTGACAACTGCGGCTACGACAGCGTTGGTCTGTTTCTCTTTGGCGGCAAGGCGAACTTCAAAACTGTGTGTAAATTTCCCGCCTGTTGCACTAACAAAAAGGTCCTGGTTCTGGTGAACCTGATGGCGGATAAGCTGGAAAGCGAAGCATGCCCGGGCCAAATACCGGTAGCATACACCGATCCCCAGATGATCCAATATCCAGGCACCAAAACCATTGCCTCCTGGAATTTGCCGGAACCCAAGAATATACAGATCAGGCTTACAGATGGTGATTACTTCTGCCCCAACTGCGGAAAATTCCGATTACATTTCCGGCATTCCGG
>JBFMBA010000306.1:0-8930 GCA_040755475.1 Thermodesulfobacteriota bacterium | reverse complement strand
CCGCCTTTTTTCCCCACTTCCAGAGTTTGGCCCGGTAGTTCAGATCGCAGGAAACCGTGAGCCCCATCTCCCTGGCCTTCACGATCCCCTCGAGACAGACCTCACAGAGCGACTCACTGACCGCCGGCGTGATCCCAGTCCAGTGGAACCAGTCCGCATCCGCAAAAACGGACTCCCAGTCCACCATCCCCTTTTTCATGGTCGCCACCGCCGAACCGTCCCGGTCGTAAATGACCTTGCTCCCCCTCTGCACCGCACCGTTTTCCAGAAAATAGATGCCGATCCGGGTCCCCCCCCGGAGCACTTTCCCGGTCCCCACGCCGTGGCTTCTCAGATAGGCGAGACAGGCGTCCCCCAGATCGTTCTTCGGCAGGCGGGTCACGAAATCCGTCGCGATGCCAAAATTGGCGAGGGAAGCGGAAACATTGGCTTCGCCTCCCCCGAAGGCGACATCCAATGACCACGCCTGTCCGAATCGCAAAAAACCGGGGGGGGTGAGCCGCAGCATGATCTCACCGAACGTGACCACTTTTTTCATGATTCACCGCCTCTCTCCAAATCTTCCGGGAACGCTTCGAGCGGGCTCCCCAGGATGCCTTCGATCCGGGTTTTGATCTGGATCGCATGGGCAAACCGTCTGGCGATCGCCTCGGCAATGCGGGCGTCGCCTTGAAACCGTGCCGCGGACCGACCGATACGCTCCTCGAGGCAGACAGGGTGCACACCGTCAACGAGTCTGTCCGCAAGATAGAGAATTTCGCCCTCTGTCGGGGGCCCGTCGACCGCCGGAACGATGTCCATATGGGAGCCCATGGCGGCGGCGACCGCCGGATAGCCCCAGGCAGTGATGATCCGCATCCCCTCTTCGGCATGGCGGGGCTTGCCCTTGGCCAGATCGTGGAGAAGCCCGGCGGCGGTGATCACGTCCAGATCGAGCGGCACCCCCCGGCGCAGGAGAGGCAGGGCGATGCGCCGGGCCAGGGCGGCCACGACGCGTGAGTGGGCAACCGCCCGATCCGCCACGCCGTGGCGCTCGAGCAGAAACAGACACCTCTCCTCCGAGGGCGCCTTTTCGTCGGCAAGGCGCTCCAGGAGCTTTCGGTACTCCCGCGGCGAATCCAGATCGCTGAGTATCCCCGCGTCATCCACCTCCACCTCGGCCGTATCGTCCCCCTGTTCGGCGAGCAGGGCCCTGAGTCCCCCGGGCGGATCATGCGCAAGGATGGCGTTTCTGTACGCGGCGGAGATCAGCGGCGGGTGTCCCCGCTTTCCGCCAAAGGTGGGATGGAGAATCCCTCTCCCCTCTTCGCGGAAGCGGGAGGCGATCCGGGCCAGGGTCTCGGGTTTGTCCGGAAGGCAGTCCCCCGGCAGGAGAAAGAAAGCGGCTTCCTCCCCGCCCAGCGTCCGCACCCCCGCCCTGACCGAGGAGTACATCCCCGATGGATAGTCCACGTTGAAGACCGGACGCGCACCCAGGCGGGTCACCACGGGAATCACCTCCTTTGCGCGGTGCCCGACAATGACTCTCACCTCATGAAAACCCGCCTGGAGGAAGCGGGCGATCGCCCTTTCGATGAGCGGCGTGCCGCCGACGGGCAGCAGCGGCTTGAAGTCACCCATGCGGGAGGAGAATCCGGCGGCAAGAATCAGAGCGACAATGCGGTCGTTTTCATTCATCCATTCAATTCCGCCCGGATCCGGATCAGCTCGGCGGCGATGCTCACCGCGATCTCGGCCGGGGTTTCCGCTTTGATGGGGATACCGATCGGGCAATGGACCCGCTCCAGATCCGCCTTCACGAAACCATCATCGAGCAGCGCCTGAAATGTCAGGTCCCGTTTCGTTCTGCTGCCGATCATACCGATATAGGCGGCCTTTGTCCGCAGCGACTGCCCGAGCACGGTCCGGTCATGGAGATGTCCCCGGGTCACGATGACGATATAGCACTGTTCGTCGACCGTCACCCCCCGGAAGGCATCTTCGAAGGAGTCGAGCTGGACGATCCGGTCGGCCGAGCCGAACCGCTCCGGGCTTGCAAATTCCTGGCGGTCGTCGAGGATGACGGTCCTGAAATCCAGGGAAGCAAGGACGGGTACCAGGCTCTTTCCCACATGGCCCGCACCGAAGATGAGGGCCGTCCCGCGGTATCCCAGAGAATCGATCACCGCCCGGCGTTCATCGAGATAGGTGAAGGCGCGGCAGAGACGGACCTCGTCGAGGAGGTCGCCGAGGTCCCCGGCGGTGTCGCCCGGAATGCCGCTGATGGAGCCGTCGGCCCGCATCAGGAAGGTGCGCCCCGACCGGGCTTCCTCTTCCGGGGGACTCAGGGTGACCAGCCAGGCCCGTTCGGCGCTCTCGAGGGCGGCAGCCAGCTCACGGTACAGGGGGAGAGCGGCCGGATCCCCGGGGTCGATGTAATCGATCAGGACGCGCACCTGGCCGCCGCAGATCATCCCCATCCCCGAGGAGTCCCCGGCGGTCAGATTGAAGGAAACCAGCACGGCCCCTCGCCTTGTCATGACCTCCGCGGCGAGCGCCTGCACCCTTGCCTCCAGGGCGCCGCCGCCGACGGTGCCGGTCACGGCGCCCTCTGCCCCGATCACCATCCGCGCCCCCGCGCTCCGGGGCGCGGAATGGGCCTGTTCCACCACGGTGGCCAGGGCAAAGCCCTGGCCCTTCTCCAGGAGCCTCACCGCCTCCCTGACGATCTCTTTCACATCCACACCTCCCGCCTTTCCGACGGCCGGAGTATAAGGAATGTCCGCCGGCCTGTCAATTCGGAACATGTACGCCCAGACCCCCTGGAAATGAATAGGGCTTGACTGGGTTAAGTAAAACCTGTACTGTATTCCGGTACAGAAAATTGGGAGGGAAAAGAGATGCCCATTCAGACTACATACACCCAGGCCCGCGCGAACCTGTCCAGCTTGTTCAAAGAGGTGACGGAGAACCGGGAAATCGTCATCATACGACGGCGGAGCGGCGAAGATGTCGCGGTCGTGGCCGCGGACGAACTGGCAAGCCTCATGGAGACGGCCCACCTGCTCCGCTCGCCGAAAAATGCTGGGCGCCTGCTTCAGGCACTGGCTCGCGCCCAGTCGCGGACAGAAAAACCACAGACCTTGGAAATGTTAAAAAAAGGGGTTGGTCTTGGAGAAAAAAAATAAAGCCGGATCAGGAAAGCAGCCCCGGCGGGAAGCCATTTTCCATCCGGAATATATCAAGGATTTGCGCCATTGGGTAGCCACGGAACGAAAGGTTGCCCTGCGCGCCTTGACCATTGTGGAAGCGGCTCTGCGCGATCCCTTCACCGGCATCGGCAAGCCGGAACATCTGAAATACTTGACCCCCGGCGTCTGGTCCCGCCGTCTGACCCAAGAGCACCGCATCGTTTATCTGGTCGGCGACGACCGCATCGATTTCCTGCAGGCGCGGTACCTTTACTGATGGAGGGATTCCACGAAAAATGTCTTCTCGGCTCATCATAGAGGGAGAAGGAAACGATGAAATGCAGCGAGGCGGTCGCACAGGTCCTTAAGGTGGAGGGGGTCGAATTCATCACCTGCTTTCCGCTGAACCCGATCATCGATGCGGCGGCGGCCCTGAACATCCGGCCGCTGGTCACCCGCCACGAGCGGGTGGCGGTCAATATGGCCGACGGGTACAGCCGGATGACCGGCGGGCGGAAAATCGGAGTCGCCGTGGTGCAGTACGGAGCCGGTTCGGAAAGCGCCTTCGCCGGGGTCGCCCAGGCGTACGGCGACTCGACGCCTCTGCTCGTGCTGGCCGGGGCTACCGAGAGCGCTTCTCTGAGCGTACCGCCCAATTTCCAGGCGAGCCGCAACTACCGGCACATCACGAAATGGTCCGAAACCGTCACCGATCCGACGCGGGTCGTGCAGATGATGCAGCACGCCTTCGCGCTCCTGCGCTCGGGAAAATCGGGCCCGGTGCTCCTGGAGTTTCCCAGCGACATCATGGACGCGGAGTTTCCGGGCGGCTTTGCCTATACGCCACAGCGGCGCCATTCTCCGGCGGGCGGTGAGCGGGATATCGATGAAGCAGCCGATCGCCACGAAGCGCTTCGGCATCCATCGGCTCACCGGCCGCTACGCCGCCGTGGCGGCAGCGCTCGGCGCATGCAGCGAGCGGATCGAAAGCAGCGCCGAGATCGGGGGGGCGATCCGGCGCGCCATTGCCGCCACCGAGGCGGGGAATCCCGCCTTCCTGGAGATCATCACCGCAGAAGAGTCGGATTTCCCCTGCTGAGGTCACGCTTCCGGGCCACGGGACGGGGCTTCCCGGTAAGGAAGCAGTCTGGGAAGGGGTTCGCGGGTTGCGCCCCCGGTCAAGCCGCAGACCCGGAAAAACACCATTTTACAATGGAGCGACCATGACCACAACGCTGGGACGGATATACTACGGGGATACCGATGCCGGGGGGGTGGTCTATTACGCCAGCTACCTGCGGTTTCTCGAGCAGGGGCGGACCGAATTCCTGCGGGCGCGCGGGTTCTCCCTGAGGGCCCTGCACGAGCGGGGATATCTCCTGCTGGTCATGCGGCTGGAGATCGACTATCTGATCCCCGCCGTCCTGGACGATCTGATAGCGGTCGAAACAACCGTGGAGGAAATCACCCCCGCCACCTGCACCCTTGGCCAAAAGGTGGTGCGCGCCTCCGATGGCGAGACGCTCGTGGATGCCAGGGTGACGCTGGCCTGTCTCGGACCGGGCGGGAAGGCGCGAAGGCTGCCGGCAGAGCTGACCCGGACCCTCAAGGGGGATAGGGATGCGCCGATGGCAGGGACGGCGCCGCCGTCGGCAGCATCGTTGCCGGATACCGCGAGCGGATCAGACGCGACGTGACGCACGGCAGGGTCGTGAGGTCTGTCCCGCCGTGCGTTTCGATGAACGAAGGTCGCCCTGCGGCTGCATCTGCTTCCGGAAGTGGCGGAGGCCCTATTTTGCGCCAGCGGAACCCAGGGTTTCCAGGGCCGCCTGGGCGATTTCCGCATCCTGCTCCCGCGTGCCGCCGCTCACGCCGATACCGCCCAGGCACTCCGCCCCGACCAGGATCGGCCAGCCCCCATTGATCGCCGTCCAGTTCTTCGGCCCGGCGGCCAGGGTGAGGGACAGGACCTGAACATCTTCCAGCGTCTGTCCCTGGGCGCCCCGCGAACCGGTGGGCCGCCGGTTTGAGGCGGCGCAAACCGCTTTGGCTGTGCAGGAATGGACGGTGTGAAACGGGCTTCGCTCCATCCGCTCCAGCAGGAGCAGATGCCCGCCCGCATCGACGACGGCGACTGTGACGTCAATTTCCAGTTCGCGGGCCTTGGCCAGGGCCCCATCCATGATCTGACGGGCACCTTTGTTCGTCAGGCTTAGGGAATTCCGGAACGGCATATCCTGTCCCCTTTCGTTTCGCTTCGAAGAGGTGATCCGTGACAAGGCCCCGGCCGGGCACCGGCCGCCGGTGAAGCGCCCACCCGCGGGACGGGCCTTTTCTCAAGCACGAAGACGAGGCTTGCGGAAGGCGATCCCGGACAGGGCAGGCGTTACCCCGTCCGTTCCTTGAGCGCCGCCCGGATCTTTTCGGGGGTGATGGGCAGATCCTTGATCCGCACCCCAATGGCGTCGAAGACGGCATTGGCGATGGCCGGAGCCGCCGGCGCCGCCGCCGGCTCCCCGACCCCCTTGGCCCCGAAAGGCCCCTCCGGATGGCCGGCCTCGACGATGATGGGTATGATCTCAGGCAGGTCCATCATGGTGGCCATCTTGTAATCGGCCAGGGTATTGTTCAGGACCCGTCCCCCGTCCAGTTTGAATTCCTCCATCAGCGTGTTGGAGATGCCCATGACCACCGATCCCTCGATCTGCTGTTCGCAGAGCTGGGGGTTGATCGCCCGCCCCACGTCATGGGCGGCGGCAACCTTCACCACCTTGACGACACCCGTCTCGGTATCCACTTCCACTTCGACCGCATGGGTGGCAAACATCCAGAAGGCGCTGCTGAGGCCCTGGGGCATCCCCGGTCCGGCCTGGAGCAGCTCCGAGCCCGCCGGGCTGTAAGACCCGGCTTCCACGATCATCCCGCCGCGGGGGAATTTCTGGGCGAGGACCTCCCTGAGGCCGGAACACTCCCCCACGCCCTCCTCAATGATCCTTCCGTCGGCCAGGGAAAGCCGGTTCGGATCGATCTTGAGAACCTCGCCGGCGATCTCCAGTATCCTCCTGCGGGCTTTTGCCCCGGCGCGGCGGATGGCGTTTCCGTTGTGGAAGGTGACGCGGCTCGACGTCGTGCCGAAATCGTACGGGGTCCTGAGCGTGTCGGAGTTCGGCACGCGGACCGTCGAGGGGTCCACCCCGATCGTTTCGCCGGCGATCTGGGCCATGGCCGTGTGCTGTCCGGCCCCGACCTCGACGGCGCTGGTCAGAAGCGTCACCGACCCGTCCACCGTGACAATGATCAGGCATTGCGATTCCGTGGGGGTCGCGGTTCCCTTGAGGGTCGCGGCGATTCCCCTGCCCCGGCGCATCGGCCCCGAAGCCGGGGGCAGCGCCTCCCCCCATCCGATCTCTTTGCCTGCCCGCTCCAGCGTCTCGGTCAGCCCCACCCCTTTCATCACCTGGCCGTTGATGAACCGGTCGTCCTCGACATAGCAGTTCTTCAGGCGCAGCGCCACGGGATCGATCCCGAGACGCCGGGCGATGATGTCCATCTGCACCTCGCAGGCCCAGGTCACCTGGGTTACGCCGTATCCCCGGTAGGCGCCGGCGATCTGCTTGTTGGTATAGACCAGCCGGGATCGTACCTCCAGGTTGGGAATCCGGTAGGGACCGAAGATGGTCATCGCCCCCCGGTAGGTGACGTCGGGACCTTTGGAGGCATAGGCCCCCTTGTCCCAGAGCAGATCCGCACTCCGGGCGACGAGCGTCCCGTCCCTCTTCACGCCCGTCCTGAGCCGCATGTAGGCAGCATGGCGCGTCTGCGAGGCCGAGAGCTCCTCTTCCCGGGAGAAGATCATCTTGACCGGCCTGCCGCCGGTGAAGGCGGCGAGCGCCACGACGATCGCCTCGGTGACGAGCGTCCCCTTGCCGCCGAAACCGCCTCCCGAATAGGTGGAAAGAATCTGTATCTTGTTGACGGGGAGCCCCAGGGCGTCGGCCAGCTCCCTGCCCCGGCGGTGCGGCCCGTCCGAAGCAGACCAGACGGTATAGCTTCCGTCGGCGGGCGACCGTCGGGCGGCTGCGGCGTGGGTCTCCATCGGGGTGTGGGCCACGGCATGGATGTAGAATTCATCGTCGAACACCTCGTCGGACCCGGCGAATCCGGCCTGCACGTCTCCGGCGGCAAAGGTCCGGATGGTGCAGACATTCGTCCCCGGGATGCACTCGTAGAGCGGAGAGCGGGGATAGCCGTCCATCCCCTCGTGGAGGAGGGGCGCCCCGTCGGCGACGGCGTCCTTCGGGTCGAAAACGGCGGGCAGGTCCTCGTAGCGAACCCGGATCCGGGCCACCGCTGCCTGGGCTGCCCTTTCGGTTTCGGCCGCCACTGCCGCCACAACCTCCCCCACATAGCGCACCCGGTCGATGGCGATGAAAGGCTGGTCCTGGATCATGCCTCCGTGGGTGTACGGAAAGTCCTTCCCGGTAACGACCGCCCTGACGCCGGGGGATGTCCGCGCGCCGGTCACGTCGAGCTCGACGATCCGGGCATGGGGGCGCGTGGAGCGCAGGACCGCCGCGTGGAGCATGTCGGGGAGCTCCACATCGACACTGTAGACGGCCTGTCCGGTCACTTTGTCCACGCCGTCAAGCCGAGGAATCGATTTTCCGATATAGCGGGTTCCCATGTCAGGTCTCCTTCGGGGCGGCGGCCTTCACCGCCGCGATGATCTTCTTGTAGGAGCCGCAGCGGCACAGGACACCGGAGAGGGCCCGCTTGATCTCCTCGTCGCCGGGACGGGGGTTGTCGTCCAGAAGGCCCTTCGCCGAGAGGATCATCGCCGGCGAGCAGAAGCCGCATTGCACCGCCCCCTCGTCGATGAAACTCCGCTGGAGGGGGTGCAGCTCTCCCTCCTTCGCCAGCCCCTCGATCGTGGTGATGTGCCGCCCCCGCGCATCGAGGGCCAGCATCAGGCAGGAATTGACGGCTTCGCCGTCCACCAGGACGATGCAGGTCCCGCAATCCCCCAGACCGCAGCCCTCCTTGGTCCCGGTCAGGTGGAAGCCCTCCCGGAGAAGCTCCAGCAGCGTGGTCTGCGGTTCCACCTCGGCCTGCCGGAGCTCATCGTTTACCGTCAGTTCAATTGTCGTTTTCATCGGTTCGTTCCAATCATATCTCAGAATTCAGGTGCCCTGCCCGGGCGTCATTTGGGCGTCCATCGGTGCGTACGGCTTTCCCGCCTTTTCAGGAGGCCGCCGCCCGTTCCCGGGATTCACAGCCCCCCGCGCGCCGACTGCAGGGCCGCACACAGCGCCCTGTATGCCAGCACTTCAACCATCTCCTGACGATACTCGGAGCATGCGCGCATGTCCGAGATCGGACAGGAATTCCCCGCCGCCGCGCGGGCGGCGGCCCTGAGGCGGTCCTCATCGGGCGCGCCTCCAAGAAGGATCGCTTCGGCGCTTTGGGCCCGCAGGGGAACAGGTCCGCAGGAGGCCATGGCCAGGCGGGCTTCGGCTACGGCGCCTCCCGGGTCAAGGGACAGGGCGGCCGCGACGCCGACCAGCGCGCAGTCCATCCCCTCCCGGCGGCCGAGTTTCTGGTCGGCCGCCCCCGCAGCCGCCGCCGGTTCAGGCAGGCGTATCGCCGTGATGACCTCCGCCGGCCCCAGGACCGTCTGCCCCGGTCCCGTGAAAAGAGCGTCGACGGGTATCTCCTTTTTACCGTCAGGTCCCTCCGCGACAATGTCGGCCTTCAGGACGA
>JBFMBA010000305.1:0-2416 GCA_040755475.1 Thermodesulfobacteriota bacterium | reverse complement strand
GGAGCTCATCGTGGTCTGGGGAAAGAACCCGGCGGCCCATTGTCCTCCCCATGACTTTGCGAGGATCCGGGCGGCCCGGGAGCGCGGCGCAGCCATCGTCGTCATCGACCCCCGAAGAACCGCATTGGCGAAGTCCCCGGGCGCCCAGTGGGTCCCCGTCCGGCCGGGGACCGACGGTGCGCTCGCCCTGGGGCTGTGCAACGTGCTTCTCGCTGAAGAGCTCTATGACGACGGTTTCACATCCCGTTGGACCGTCGGATTCGAAGCCTTTGCGCGGTACGTGCAGCATTTCAGGCCCGAGGTGGTGGAGCATATCACCGGGGTGAGCGCGGCGACCGTAAGGACCCTGGCGAGAAGGATGGCCGAGGCGGACGGCGTTGCCCCCGTCATGTACAGCGGCCTCGAATACAGCGACGGAGCGGTCCAGGCCATCCGCGCCGTTTTTGTCCTGTGGGCACTGGCCGGCCAGCTGGACAGGCGCGGCGGCTACTGCTTCAGCATGCCCCGCCACCGGTTTCCGATCAACCGTGAAGGACATATCGAGAACCCGGACCCCCGAAAGGCGGCGGGGCACAATGACTTCCCGGTCTACACCAGGTACCGAGGGGAATTCCACGCAGGCATCCTTCCCAAGGCGGTGCTGGAGGGGAAGCCCTATCCCATACGACTGCTGATCAGCCTGGGGGCGTCCCTGATCACCTCATGGCCCGGTTCCGAGACATGGAGAAGGACGCTGCATGGTCTGGACTTCCTGGTCTGCATCGACCGCCAGTTCACCGCCGATGCCGCCTACGCGGACATCGTCCTTCCGGCGGCCACCTACTATGAAATCGAATCCTACATGGTCTACGGCCCGGTGTTCAGGATCCGGGAGAAGATGATCGAACCCCTTGGGGAGGCGCGGAATGACTTCTTCATCCTGTCGGAGCTGGCCGGACGGTTGGGCTATGGCGACCTCTACCCCCAGAGCGGGGAAGAGCTGCTTCGTCGCGCCCTGAAGGGATCCGGGTTCACCCTCGAGGATGTTCGAGCCGCCGGGGGTTCGGTCCGCATCCCTGCGGAGATGATGCAGTACCGGAAGTGGGAAAAGGGGCTGCTCCGGCCTGACGGCATGGCCGGATTCGACACCCCTTCCGGCAAGTTCGAGATCGCCTCCTCGATCCTGGAGGAGCACGGATATGATCCCCTGCCCGTCTACACGGAGCCGGGGGAGGGTCCCCAGTCGGATCCCGAACTGGCGGAGAGATTTCCCCTGGTCTTCAACTCCGGCGCACGCTCCAACAGCGACCTGCACGCGCTCCACCTCACCATCCCGGAACTGAACAACGGCAAACCGGTCCCGACCGTCACGATCCATACATCGGACGCCCTCCCCAGAGGGATCCGCCAGGGAGACCTCGTCACCGTCCGAACCAGGAGGGGCCATGTGAACATGTATGCCCTCGTCACCGACGATATCGTTGCGGGGGCCGTCGAGGCCAACGCCATGGGCGGCGGCCCGTCCGGGGGCGGGGCCTGGCGCAAGGCCAACATCAACGAGCTGACCGACCCGGACCGGTATGATCCCATCTCCGGCTTCCCGGTATACAAGGCCCTGCTCTGTGAGGTCGAAAGGGTTCAAGAAGGGGTGAACCGCGCCGTCTCGGGGGCAGGTGAATACGAACTCGATCTGCCCCCGACCGGGAGCGAACCGGTTGCGCCCCGTACCATTTACCTGGACCACAATGCCACGACGCCGGTTCACCCGGAGGTGGCCTCCGCCGTCTCAGCCTCCCTGGAGGTCTTTGGAAACCCTTCCAGCATCTACGGCCGGGGAAGGGAGGCGAGGGGCCTCCTCGACAGGGCCCGGCGAAATGTCGCGCTCCTGATCAATGCCACCGCTCGACGGATCACCTTCACCAGCGGCGGCACCGAGTCCAACAACATGGCGATCAAGGGGGTCACGGCCGCCCTGGGGCGAAAAAGGACGCACCTGGTCACCTCGGCCATAGAGCACCCGTCGGTGCTCAACGCATGCCGCAGGCTGGAAGAGGAGGGTATGCGGGTGACGTACCTCAACCCCGACCGCCTGGGCGTGATTCGGCCCGAGGACCTGGAGGCCTGCATCGGCGCAGATACCGGCCTGGTCAGCATCATGACCGCCAACAACGAGACCGGGGTGGTGCAGCCGATCCGCGAGCTCTCCCGAATCGCCCACGAGCGGGGTGCGATCTTCCACACCGACGCCGTGCAGGCCGTCGGCAAGATCCCTCTGGATGTGGAGGAGCTTGGGGTGGATCTTCTCTCTCTGTCGGGCCACAAGTTCTACGGCCCGAAAGGCACGGGTGCGCTCTTCATCAGGAAAGGGGTGCCGATCGAGCCGCTGATGGACGGGGGAAAGCAGGAAAAGGGACTCCGCGGCGGCACCGAAAACCTG
>JBFMBA010000304.1:0-20948 GCA_040755475.1 Thermodesulfobacteriota bacterium | reverse complement strand
GTTTTGAAGGGTTGTCCTCTTTACACCGATTTCTTCACAAAGCCTGAACGGATGCAGCGGGTACACGCCTTCACGCGTTTTGCGGCTCCCGTCCTGTTATCGATGCACCGGATCTTTTGCAGATTGGGGTACCAGACTTTCACACTCTTATTGTTGGCATGGCTGACCTTGTGACCCATGACCGGTTTTTTCCCGCATACCTCGCAGATTCTTGACATATCCGCAGACTCCTCTCTGAAATGCTGCCGGTTACTAAAACAAATCTCTCCGGAATGCAAGTGTTTTTTAAGCGTTCTTCATAACCGGGGGCTGCCCCGTGGATTCCAGGACCCGCATCCAGACATTCCCGCCGGTATCCACCTTGGTACCCGAAGCCACCATGTTCAGGGGAATGTGGACATATTCGTCCTTCATCAGCCCCACCAGCATGCCGGTCTTGCCGGCCATGCCGGCATGAACGGCATACTGGCCGAGGGCGCCGCAATACATGCTGTCGCTGGCGTTGGCGGGCACGCTGCGGATCGTGTAGCTCGGGTCGATGTATTTCAGGTTGATATCGATCCCCCTTGCCTGAAAATAGGTTTCTATGGCCGCTTTCAGGAATAGTCCGATGTCGAGCAGGCGGGGGTTGCCCGAGGCGTCCGTTTCCTGCGGCTGGCCTTCCTTTCTGATGTGTTCCTGCCCGGCTCCCTCGGCCACAAGAATCACGCAGTGATACCGGTTGGATAACTGTCTTTCGACGGCCTGCATAAAGCCCTTTTCCCCATCCAGGTCAAAAGGCACCTCCGGGATCAGGACAAAGTTGATGTCGCTCTGTGCCAGCACGGTGCCGGCGGCGATATGGCCGGACTGCCGCCCCATGATCTTGACCAGGCCGATGCCGTTCGGAGCGCCTTTCGCTTCCACATGGGCGCATTGAATCGCCTTTACCGCCTCCGAGATGGCCGTATCGAAACCGAATGTCTTCTGGATCAGGTTCAGGTCGTTGTCGATGGTCTTTGGAATGCCGATCACGCCCATATTCAGGCCCCGGCCGCTGATTTCTCCGGTGATGCGTTCGGCGGCCCGCATGGTCCCGTCGCCGCCGATGGCGAACAGAAGATTCACGTTCATCCGCTTGAGAGCGTCCACCATCGCCGCGATATCCTGCCTGCCGCGCGACGAGCCGAGGATGCTGCCGCCCAGGGTATGAATATCCTTGACGACCTCCGGTGTCAGCTCGACCAGGGAGTGGCCATAGCGGGGTATCATGCCCTGAAAACCGTACCTGATCCCGGCGATGTTTCTGACTCCGTACCGATGGTGAAGCTCCATGACGAGCGATCGGATCACATCGTTGATTCCCGGACAGAGACCGCCGCACGTCACGATCGCCGCCTTCGTTTTCGAGGGATCGAAAAAGATTTTCTCCCGGGGGCCCGCCACTTCCACCGAAAGAGGGCGCCCGTCAGCGGATCTGAGCCGATCGTACTGATGGAGGTAATTGTTGAAGAGGATCCTTTTTTCGTTCGACGTGAAGTAACTGACACTGACGGGGGAGGGGATGGTACAGGCCCCCAGTGCCTGAATCGTGAAATCATAGGGTATCTGGTCACCCATCGTGTTTTCGCTCCCTTCCCGCCCGGAAGGCGGCATCCATCCCCGACAGAATCTCCCCCTCGAAACCGAGGCCGGCCCGCAAAATCCCGCCGGTGAGGAAGACGTTGGGCAGGGACGTGTCCGGCGAGAGTGTCTCCATCCCGATGACCAGCCCCGCCGGAGCGTGGTATTTCTGGTTGACGATCTCGTGACTGTCCCTGGACAGGGCGATGGATGTTTCGATATTGACGTAATCAATGCTCTCCCGGAGAAAAGGGAGCAGCCCTTCCAGCGAGTCGATGATCGATTTGGCAACCCCGCTCAATTCCTGATCGGTCAGCATCGTGGGCGATTTGCCGAGGTATGCGGTGGCGCAGAGCGCCCGCTTGCCCTTCGGGGCGCGCTCCAGATCATCCGGGCGGCTTGTCTGGATGAACACCAGGTTCTGATCCATGATCGGTTTGGATGCATCCCTGACCCAAAGGGCGTAAGGCGCCAGCTGGTCCGGGAGCCCGCCTGAATGAACGCCCAGATGAAGACAGAAAGGGTGGGCGGCGGGAGGCACCGAGGCCAGCTTTGCCGCCAGACGCCGGCAGGCCCTCTGCTGCAGGAGCAGGGGTTTCAGTTTTTCCCACTGGGCGCTGACGATCAGATGCCTGGCCTGGAGCGTGGTCGATCCTCCCGGGACCGTCAAATCGATTGCGACGTCAGGCTTCGTATCGATCCGGATGACCGAACAGTCATCCAGCATGACCCCCCCCGATTCGGTGAACCGGTCACGCAGCCAGTTGATCCAGGCGGTCGGGCCGCCGGCGGGGTAGAAAATCCCTCTCTGGGGCAGGGAAAGAATGTACCCTGCGCAGAGGGGCAGCCGGGCCGCGTCGGTGTGCAGATGGGAGAGAACAGTCAACTGGGCCTCGATCACCCGGATCAGTGCCCGGGATTCCTCGCCTCCGCCGTTGCTCAGGGAGAGGCGGCCGGTGAGGGCCGCGGGCAGGCGGATCAGTCCGCGGAGTGTGGTTCCCAGACCGCGTTTTGGACGGGCATGGTCCTCACCGATCCAGGATTCGATCATTCCCTTTGCCCGGTCCACGGAATCATACAAGCGCCTGATCTCCCCCGCACTCTGGGGAAATTCACGTATCAACTCCCGTATCAGGGGTTCCGGTTCGTGAAACAGGTCGATGCGGTGATTCGAAAGGATCACCTGAATGGCCGGGTCGACGAGCAGGGGCTGCGGGGCCTCTTCGGGCTCCAGATCGAGGGCCCGCAGAAGGTGCGCAACCGTCTGGCCGTCTCCATAACCGGACAGGGGGGTCGGGTCAACGGGAAATGCATACCCGGCTTCGCGATGTTCCGCCCGGCATCCCCCTTCGCTGATCAAAATCGTCTTGAAACCGAGCCGTGAGGAGGTCAGCGCCGCGATCAGCGAACTCAGATCCCGGCCGATAACGATCGTGTCGTTCATACGCTCTGCCGAAAGGGGAGCACTCAAGGGGCCTTCTCCGATCCGTCAGCGGGAAAAAACAAGGTGCACAGGGTCTTCAAAACCGGGTCAGCGGGGGGTTGTGAAGAGCCTGTTCCGTGGAACGGCAGCCCCCTCGGATGAAAACCCTGCGCCCCTCGATGACGATTCTTCCTTCCGCATAATACTGGATGGCCTGCGGATATATCCGGTGCTCTTCCTTCAGTATGCGGGCGGAGAGGGATTCGGCGGTGTCATCGTCATGGACCGGGACCACCGATTGGATGATGATGGGTCCCGTATCGATCCCTTCATCGGCGAAGTGAACCGTGCATCCGGCGAATTTCACTCCGTATTGAACGGCCTGCGCCTGCACATGCATGCCGGGAAAAGCGGGCAGCAGGGCCGGGTGGATATTCATGATCCGCCGCGGGAAGGCCATGAAGAATTCCGGCGAGAGGACCCGCATGAAACCGGCCATGACCACCAGCTCAACACCCGACGATTCGAGCAAGGCGACCGCGCTGCGGTCAAAGTCCTCGCGCCGCCTGAAGGGACGATGGTCGACGACCACGGCAGATATCCCGTGTTTCCTGCAACGATCCAGGGCATAGGCGTCGGGATTGTTGCTGAGCACCACCCTGATCTCGGCATCCAGCGTTCCGGCCTCGATATGATCGATGATGGATTGCAGGTTCGAGCCGCTGCCCGAGACAAGAACGCCGATACCGACCTTAGTGGGCATGGGGTGGATCCTCTCCTAGAAACACAGGACCGGCGCCTGATCGGCTTCCTTTTTCTCAATGGTTCCTATCGAGTAGGCTTCTTCGCCCAGCTTCTGGAGTCGATCGAGCATTTCGGCTTCTTCCTTCTCGGGGACCACGAGAATCATGCCGATACCCATATTGAACACCCGGAACAGTTCCGCCTCGTCGATGTTCCCCATCGTCCCGATGACTTCGAAAATCGGCGGCACCTTCCAGCGGTCCTTCCGGATGACGGCCCGACAGGGTTCCGGTACGATCCTGGGGATATTGTCCGTAAAACCGCCGCCGGTAATATGGACGATTCCCCGAACGGTAAAGTTCTTGATGAGGTTCAGGACAGATTTCACATAGATTTTCGTTGGTTTGAGAAGCTCCATGCCTATGGGCAGAGCAAGCCCTCCGATCGGTTCGTCGGGACGGAGCTTGCGCTCCTCGAAAAGGACCCGGCGGGCCAGTGAAAAGCCGTTGCTGTGGAGTCCCGATGAAGCGATGCCGATGATCCGGTCCCCGACCCGGATTTCGGATCCGTCGATGAGTTTGTCCGCCTCGACCACGCCGACACAAAATCCTGCCAGGTCGTATTCGCCTTCGGGGTAAAAACCGGGCATCTCGGCGGTTTCTCCGCCGATCAGGGCGCAGCCCGCTTCCTGGCATCCTTTGACGATCCCCTCGACGATCTGAACGGCCGTTTCGACGCGGACCTTCCCCGTCGCGATATAATCCAGGAAGAACAGCGGTTCCGCGCCCTGGACCACGACATCGTTTACCGACATGGCGACCAGATCAATCCCCACCGTGTCGTGCCGGTTCATCATCTGGGCGATCTTGAGCTTGGTGCCCACCCCATCCGTCGACGAGACAAGGACAGGATCCTTGATTTTGCTCATGTCGAGATGAAAGAGGCCGCCGAATCCTCCGAGACCGCTCATCACCTCCCGGCGGGTAGCGGCCTTGACCAGCGGTTTGATCCGCTCGACAAAGGCATTCGCCCGGTCAATATCCACTCCCGCATCTTTGTAGGTCATCTTCTCCTGCATGGTGACTCCCGCCTGGTGAAAGGGTATGGAAGCGCCGCACCCAAGCGAGGGGCTTCCATCAGCAACTGTCCCGTTGTATATCGCGCGCCCCCTATCCCCGCCCGCAAGGTGCGGTTGAAGGGGAAGCATGCCCGCTCTGCCGCCGGAGGGCGGACCAACCGCTGCACATCAGGGCCTGTCTGGGTTTCATTTAACCGAAATACCGGTCGAAGTCAATTCATTCATTGCGAAGCCGGCAGGCCTCTGCTAAGGTGAACCACTTTCTATTCGATATCCTTATATCAATCGCCATTCTGGCGGGGTTTTGTCCGCGATGGAATCCCTGGTCGACATCGTCGAGAAAATGGAAGCGCCGCTGACCTTTGCGGCGGGCAACGGGTACAGACACCTGCCGTTGATAAAAAACCTGGGAGGGGCTATGGTTTCGCTCCTGGGGCGCTTCAGCGGAGAACTCCGCACCCGGCCCGATCCGCTCCGACAGCGAGCGGAAGCGCTTGCAGCTCAACTGCGGGAGCTTTTCCACGATTATGAGCGGCTCCCGCCCGAGGGGAAGAAAGCCCGGCTTGTCGAGGGGGCATCCCTCGTGTCCGCGCTCAAGGCCCTGATCGGATCGTCCGGAGGGGCGCCGGCCGGGGAAACGGTGCGTGGAAGCAGGCCGGAAGCGGATGGTGCTCCCCTCTCGCTGCCCCTCGATACCCTGCGCGGCGTGGGTCCCAGAACGGCCTCGCTTCTGGCCAGAAAGGGCTTGTCGACCATAGAAGACCTCCTTTTTTTTCTCCCGCGGCGATACGAGGACCGACGCACGGTGTGTCGGATCGACGAAACGGTTCCGGGGATCAAACAGACCGTTACGGGAAAGATCACGCTGGCCGAGATGCGTTTTTACGGCAGGAGAAGGATCTTCGAAGTGACGGTCCAGGACGGACACGGCGTCCTGAAAGCCAAATGGTTCAAGGGAAGGGAGGCATTCCTGAGAGGGGTTTTCCGAACGGGAAAACGGGTCATCCTCACCGGCGAGGTGGGCGGATTCCCCTTCGGACGGGAGATGACCCATCCCGATTTTGAAATTCTCGACGACGATCAGGATCAGCTCCTCCATTTCAAAAGAATCGTTCCGGTTTACTCGGAAACGGAAGGCCTGCACCAGAAAACGCTTCGCCGGATCCTGTGGCAGGCCGTGCGGGACTACGCCCCGCTCCTGAAGAATCCCATCCCCGGGGTGCTCTGCCGGAAACACGGGTTGCAGGACATCGCCGAGGCAGTCCGCCGGGTCCATTTCCCCGAGGCCGATCAGGATCCGGAACGCTATCAGGAGGCCCGCTCCGATGCACACAGGACCCTGATCTACAGGGAGCTTTTTCTTTTTCAACTGGCCATGGCCTTGCGAAAAACCGGGGCGGCATCGGGGAAAAACATTTCTTTTCAGGCAGAAGGTCAGATGCTGTCCCGGTTCTACGGGGCGCTTCCCTTCGCGCTGACCGCCGCGCAGGAAAGGGCCATTGCGGAGATTGGGCAGGACATGACCTCCCTGCGGAACATGAACCGACTGCTCCAGGGGGACGTGGGTTCGGGAAAGACGGTCGTCGCCATGGCGGCGGTGGTTATCGCCTGCCAGAGCGGATACCAGGCTGCGCTCATGGCGCCTACCGAAATCCTGGCGGAGCAGCATTACCGGACGCTGCGCGGCTGGGGGGATGCTGTGGGTCTCCAGGTCGAACTGATCACAGGCGCGATGAAGGCGGCCGGGAAAAAGGCGCTTCGGGAACGCCTGATCAGGGGGGAGATCGATGTCGCTGTCGGCACCCATGCCCTGATCCAGCAGGAGGTCCTCTTCAGGAACCTCGGTTTGGTGGTCATCGACGAACAGCACCGCTTTGGCGTCATGGAGCGTGCGGCGCTGCGCCAGAAGGGGAGCAGCCCGGATGTGCTTGTCATGACGGCAACGCCGATCCCCAGATCGCTGGCGATGACCGTCTACGGCGATCTGGACGTTTCGGTGATCGACGAACTGCCGCCCGGCAAGCAACCGATACGGACCAAGGTTTTTTTTGAGACCCAGAGGGGGCGCGTCTACGAAATCATACGCCGGGAGGTCCAAAAGGGCAATCAGGTCTTTATCGTCTACCCCCTCGTCGAGGAGTCGGAGAATCTGGACCTGAAGGACGCCGTGCGCATGGCGGAGCATCTCCAGAGGGAGATTTTTCCCGAATACCGGATCGGGCTCGTTCACGGGCGCATGAAGGCGGCCCAGAAGGATCGGGTCATGGCGGACTTTACCGGGAAGCGCCTGCAGATACTGGTTTCGACAACGGTCATCGAGGTCGGCATCGACATCCCCGCCGCCTCGCTGATGGTGATCGAGCACGCCGAACGTTTCGGGCTGTCCCAGCTGCATCAGCTCCGGGGCAGGGTCGGACGGGGAGATATCTCCTCGTTCTGCATCCTCCTGGCACACCGGAGCGGGTCCGACAGCGCGCGCAAACGTCTGCGCATCATGGAAGAAACCAACGACGGATTCCGGATCGCCGAGGCGGATCTTGCCGCCCGGGGCCCGGGGGAGTTCATGGGGACGAGACAGGCGGGCCTGCCTGATTTCCGCGTGGCCAGCATCGTCCGCGACGGCCCCATCCTCGTTGAAGCCAGAGCCGACGCCCTGGCCCTGGTGAAGGAGGACCCGCGGCTGGAAAATCCCGGGCATCGTCTGCTCCGCGAAGCGCTGTTCGAGGGAGGCGAAGGCCGCACGCAGCGGGTCATAAGGGGATGAGGAATGAATTCTTTTGACAAATTACGGCCATTTGATGTAGAACCGTTCGGCGTTTGACGCGACGGGGGCCTTCGGGCATCACGCATTCCAGGACAGGCGGACCATGAAAAAGATAGCCTTGGGACTGATCGGTTTCGGCACGATCGGAACGGGGGTCATCAGGCTCCTTCAGGAAAACGGGGAACTTCTCCGGGAACGGGTCGGCGCGGACATCCATCTGAGGAAAATCGCGGACATTGATGTCCAGAAGCCCCGCGGCGTCACGGTGGATCCCGGGCTGCTGACAAGGGACGCCGCCGACATACTCCATGATCCGGAAATCCAGGTCGTCATCGAGCTCATGGGCGGGTACGAACCGGCGCGAACCTTTATCCTCGACGCGATGAGCCGCCGGAAGCATGTGGTCACGGCGAACAAGGCCCTGCTCGCCATCCACGGTGACGAGATTTTTCAAGCCGCGCTGAGGGAAGGGGTCAACATCGGTTTTGAGGCCAGCGTCGGCGGAACCATCCCCGTGATCAAGACGATCAAGGAGAGCCTGGTCGCCAACCGGATCCGGTCCATCTATGCCATCCTGAACGGTACGTCCAATTTCATTCTGAGCAAGATGACCGATGAAGGTCAATCATTCGCGCATGTGCTCAAGGAGGCGCAGCAGCTCGGTTTCGCTGAAGCGGATCCCACCTATGACATCGAAGGGATCGACGCGGCCCATAAGCTGGCCATTCTCCTGTCGCTCTCCTACGGGAAGAAGGTCCGCCTGGACGGGTTTTACCGGGAGGGCATCACCCGGATCAGCGATCAGGACATCGCATTCGCCCGGGAGCTGGGATACCGGATCAAGCTCCTGGCCGTTGCCATCAGCCGGGAGGGGCAGATCGAGGCCCGGCTTCACCCGACCATGATCCCCTTCAACCACCTTCTGGCCAACGTCAACAGCAACTTCAATGCCTTTCACATCATGGGCGACGCAGCCGATTCGGTGTTTCTCTATGGACAGGGCTCGGGCATGATGCCGACGGCAAGCGCCGTCCTGAGCGACATCGTCGATATCTCCAGGGACATCCTCAAGGGGATTTCGGGAAGGATCGCCCCGCGCGTTCGCAGCGAAGAATCCATTCAGGCGATACAGCTGCTGCCCTTCGATCAGATCAAGACCAATTATTATTTCCGTTTCTCCGCCGTCGACCGCCCCGGCGTGCTTTCCCGGATCTCGGGGATACTCGGTGAAAACGACATCAGCATCGCAGCGGTCATCCAGAAGGGAAGGAAACAGGGGGGAGCGGTGCCCGTTGTGATGACGACCTACAAGGCACGGGAGCATGATGTGAGCAGGGCCATCGAAGCGATCGACCGGCTCGACATCGTGATGGACAAAACCATGCTGATTCGAATCGAGGACGATACGCTCACATGAAGCACCTGATCCTGCTCGGCGACGGGATGGCCGACTATCCGATCGATGCCCTGGGAGGCAAGACCCCCCTGGAATACGCCCGCACGCCTCATATGGACCGGATGGCCGCCGAGGGAACCCTCGGGATGATCGATACGATCCCTGAGGGACTGCCCCCGGGGAGCGATGTGGCCAATCTGGCGGTCCTCGGTTACGACCCGAGCGAGTGCTACACCGGCCGCGGCCCCCTCGAGGCCGCGAGCATGGGGATCGCCCTTTCCCCGGAGGATGTGGCCTTTCGCTGCAACCTCGTGACGCTCGGGGACGGTGCGGATCCGGTCATGGCGGATTTCACCGCCGGTCACATCTCCTCGGCGGAGGCGAAACGGATCATCACCGATCTTCAGGCGGCCATGGGTTCGGAAACCTTTTCCTTTCACCCGGGTGTCGGCTATCGTCATCTGTTGGTCTGGCGGGGCGGCGAGTCCGATCTGGTCATGACGCCGCCACACGACATTACGGGCAGGGCCGTGGGCGAACATCTGCCGCGGGGGCGGGGCGCCGGGACGGTCAGCCGCCTCATGGCGCTTTCCCGCGACGTGCTCAGGGACCATCCGGTGAACCGGGAAAGAACGGAGCGCGGGCTCAAACCCGTGACCTCGATCTGGCTCTGGGGGCAGGGGAGGGCCCCGCGGATCCGCAAGATGATGGACCGTTTCCGGATCCGGGGAGGGATGATCTCGGCCGTCGATCTCCTCAGGGGCATCGGGGTGTACGCCGGTCTGGAGGTGCTCACGGTAGAGGGAGCCACGGGCTATATTGACACCAACTACCGCGGCAAGGCGGAAAAGGCCTTGTCCAGCCTCGATGAGTTCGATCTGGTGTTTGTTCACGTGGAGGCGCCGGACGAGATGGGCCATGAGGGGAACATGGAAGGGAAAATCAAGGCCATCGAGGATTTCGATGCCCTGGTCGTGGGAACCGTTTTGCAGGGCATCGGGCGGTTCGATCCGTTCCGGATCGCCGTGCTGAGCGACCACCCGACCCCGCTCTGCCTCAGGACCCACGTCGCCGATCCCAGCCCTTTCGCCGTTCTCTCTTCGCTGGCGGGTGAAAACCAGAACCGGGGGACGGGTTACGGGGAACGGGCGGCTTCCGAGTCGGGCACCCTCATCGCCCCGGGGCACCGGTTCATGGAAACCCTGATCAGCAACTGGGGGCCTTTTATCGGGAAGGGCGCCGCGTAGGGCCGGGTCCATTGCGCGGGCATGTTTCGACCGCACCGTCAACACGGAGAAGGAGTCAAGGTAGAACTATGGCAAAGAAGATCGAGAAGAAGGAACTCAACGAGCCGGATCGGCTACAGCTGCTCTTTCTGGAGGCCCGGACCTTCGTGGCGACACACAGGAAGAGGATCTACGCCGGGGCCGGGGGGCTTGTTCTGATACTGCTGTTGATCAGCGGCTGGCACCTCTACGGGCTCCATTATGAAAAAAACGCCGGGAAGGTCTATTCGAAAATTTTTGAAAACGCGCGGAAAGCGGGATCCGCCCCGGGCGACCAGGAGGAGGCCGCCATCAAGGGGTACAGGGAGCTCATCGCTCAATATCCCCGCAGCCAGGCCGCCGTCATTGCCCGGTACCGGCTGGGCGGTCTCCATCTCGACCGCCGCCAGTTCGACGAGGCGATTGCCGCCTACAGGGATTTTCTGGATGCATCCCCTGCCGGCAGCGATCTTGTCCCATTGGCCCATAACGCCCTCGGGGTTTGTCATGAGGCAAAGCAGGACTTTCAGTCTGCTCTTCAATCATTTGAAAATGCGATGAAAAAAGACACCTCCTCTTCGTTCGAAGCGCTCAACTACACCAGCATGGCCAGGATTTACGAGGCGATGAAGGATACCGAGAAGGCGGTTGAATTCTACAAGAAAGCCCTCGGCAAGACCAGCGATCCGCTGACGACGCTGTATCTGAAGCGTAAAGCGTCGCTCCTGTAGGCGTTCTTGAGCCTCCCTCCAGCCGGAAACGCCCCGGGACGGGCTTGACAAATCACCGGAGATGAGTAGGTTAACCGAAAAAAGGCAAGCGTTTCCAACATGGCAGAAGATTATTACCAGATTCTGGGTGTTCAGAAGACCGCTGATGCGGAGGAGATCAAGAAGGCCTACCGAAAGCTGGCCCTGAAGTATCACCCGGACAAGAATCCCAACAACCCGACCGCCGAGGCCAACTTCAAAAAGATCAGCGAGGCATACGCCGTACTGAGCGATCAGGAAAAGCGTAAACAATACGACAGTTTCGGATCTGATCAGTTCAGCCAGCGGTACTCCCGCGAGGATATCTTCCGGGACTTCGACATCAATCAGATCCTCAGGGACCTGGGCTTCGGGGGCGGTCCGGGTGCCGGCCGGCGGGGCGGATATTCCTATCGGAGCGCCGATCCCTTCGCCGATCTGTTCGGACAGGGTCGCCACGACTACTATGACGTCCCTCAGCGGGGCTCCGACCTCCAGTACAATCTCACGATCACCCTGGAGGAGTCGGTCTTCGGCGCGGACAAGAAGCTGGCGCTGCAGCGGGAACGGGAAGTGGACGAAGTGAACGTGAAAATTCCCCAGGGGATCAGTACGGGCAAGAGGCTCAGGCTCTCCGGAAAGGGCAATCCCGGCGTGCAGGGCGGGCCTCCGGGTGATCTCTACCTGAACATCACCGTTGCGCCCCATCCCATCTTTGCCCGGGACGGGAACGACATCCATATCGAGAAAACGATCGCATTCACCCAGGCCGTCCTGGGAACGAGCATCGACGTGCCCACGATCGACGGAACGACCAAAAGGATCAGGGTTCCCGCGGGCGCGCAGAACGGGACAAAGATCCGGATGAAGGGATACGGCGTTCCGGCCCTCAGGGGCAGCAGCGCGTCAAAGGGGGACCAGTATGTCAAGATCGGCGTCGAGGTTCCCCGCAAGGTGAACGACAAGCAGCTCCAGCTGATCAAGAAGCTCGCCGAGGAAGGGCTCTGAACCGGACGAACCCCGATGGGGATCAATGTCCGATAAGATATGTTATGTAAACTAATCGGCAGGGCACACCGGCTGCGGCCTCAGACCGCCGCCTCCGATCCTCCTGCCGTGCCCCAAGACCGGCAGCCGTCCATCGAACCCGAAGCGGCGCGGCTCGCCGCCCGCGTCTCGCCGCGACCCCCGATCACGGTCAGGTTGTTTCAGCTGGTTTTGCCCGGTGACGGTCAGACCAGGCGCACCGCTCCCGCTCCCAGTATCCGGTCGGTTTCCTTCCGGAGCGGCGGCGACAGATCGAACTTCACATCCATGCCCAGGTAGATCAGCGTCTCCGCGTTCCGGTCGATCAGCTTGATGAACCCCTCATACCGTCCGGGATACTGCTTCAGCCGCTGCCCGAGCGCGTCGATGTCGTCCGGAGACGACTTCTCCACATCCACGGTAAAATAAACGGCTTGGTGGGCCTTCTCGAAAGCGGCGGACAGCGGCATCACCTCCGCAGCGATCAACTTGATGCCGTCTTCGGCGATGTCGAGCGTGCCCTTGATGAGCAGCGGCTCCTCCCCGTGGAGCAGCGTATGGGCCGCCCTGTACACCTCGGGGAAGAAAATCGTCACCGCCGAGCCTTTCAGATCCTCGAGCGTCACGTAGGCCATCGTCTCCTTGCGCCTCGTGGTGACCTCGCGGATCTGCGACACGGTGCCGGCCATGGCCACCGCTTCACGATCGGCCCTTCCCGAGAGACTGGCGGAGTCCGCGCTGACGATCAATCCGAGACGGTCTGCGTAGCGGGAGAGCGGATGGTCGGTGATGTAAAAGCCGATCGACTCCTTTTCATGGAACAGCAGCTCCTTCTGCTCCCATTCGGGTACAGGCGGAAGCGCGATATCCATCGGTCCCGCCGGGGAAGAATCGCCGTGCCCGTCAAACTCTTCCAGAAAGTTCGACTGACCGCTGCCCCGTTCGCGCTGCCGGTGCTGAACCTTCTCCATGACCTCGTCGTAGCAGGAAATCAGCTGCCGCCTGCTGTTGCCCATGGAATCGAAGGTTCCGCACTTGATGAGGCTCTCGATGACGCGCTTGTTCACTTTTTTCGTGTCGATGCGGTCGCAGAAGTCGACGAAGGACCGGAAACGCCCCTCTTTCTCCCGCGCCTGGGTGATCGATTCGATGGCGCCGACACCGACGTTTTTCACCGCGGCCAGACCGAAGCGGATGTTTTCCCCTACCACGCTGAAATCGCTCTGGGATTCGTTGATATCCGGCGGCAGGACATTCACCCCCATCTCCTTGCAGCTGCTGATGTGGTGGATGATCTTGTCGCGGTTGTCTTTTTCGCTGGTCAGCAGCGCCGCCATGAATTCCGCCGGATAATGGGCTTTCAGGTAGGCGGTCTGGTAAGAAATGATGGCATAGGCCGTGCTGTGGGATTTGTTGAAGCCGTACCTCCCGAAGGTTTTCATCTGCTCCCAAATTCTTGAGGCCTTGGCGATCGGGATCCCCTTTTTCTGCGCCCCCTCAAGGAACTTGGGTTTTTCCTTGCTTTCCATGTCGTCGCTTTGCTTCTTGCTGATCACCTTGCGGAGGGTGTCCGCTTCCGAAAGGGTGTAGTTCCCTATGGAAACGGCGATCTGCATCACCTGCTCCTGGTAGACGATGACCCCGTACGTCTCTTTCAGGATGGCCTCCAGTGCATCCACTTCATAGACGACTTTGGTTTTCCCCTGTTTTCTCGATATGAATTCAGGGATGTTGTCCATCGGCCCGGGACGGTACAGGGCGATCAGGGCGATGACGTCCTCGATGCAGTCCGGTTTCATCCGTACCAGGATGTCCTTCATTCCGGCGCTCTCCAGCTGGAAAACGCCGTCCGTGTCGCCCCGCATGAGCAGCTGGTAGGTCCGCCTGTCGTCAAGCGGGAGGTTTTCGATATCCACGTCGACCCCCCGTCCGTCACGGATGAAACGGAGGGCGTTCTTGATCACGGTCAGGGTTTTCAGGCCGAGGAAATCGAACTTGGTCAGCCCCACGTCGGAGATGTCGTTCATGGAAAACTGGGTGACGATGTCGTCCTTCGGGCTTTTGCACAGGGGAATCCGCTCCACCAGCGGCAGGTCGGAGATCACGACCCCGGCGGCATGGGTGGAGGAATGGCGGTTGAGCCCCTCGAGCGCCCGGGACAGGTCGATCAGTTTGTTGATCCGGGGGTTCGTTTTCATCTCCTGCGCAAGCCGGCTCTCCTTCTTGATGGCTTCGTCCAGCCGGATGTTGAGCACGTTGGGGATCAGCTTTGCGATGCGGTCCACCTCGCCGTAGGGGATGTTCAGCGCCCGTCCCACATCGCGTATGACGGCCCGCGCCTGCATCTTGCCGAAGGTGATGATCTGCGATACCCTGTCGCTCCCGTATTTTTCCGTCACGTAGCGGATAATCTCCTCCCGCCTTTCAGGACAGAAGTCCGTATCGATGTCGGGCATGCTGATGCGGTCCGGATTGAGAAAACGCTCGAAAAGCAGGTTGTAGCGGATGGGGTCGATGCCGGTGATTCCGATGGCATAGGCCACGAGACTCCCTGCTGCGGAGCCTCTGCCCGGACCCACCGGTATGTTCTTCCCCCTGGCATAGTTGATGAAATCGGATACGATCAGGAAGTAGCCGGCAAACCCGATCGAGCCGATGATCTCCAGCTCATGCTGAAGCCTTTGTTCATACTGCTCCCGGAGGTGGTCATTCCCGCCCGCGGTGATCTTCGGCAGGAGTTCCGCAAGCCCTGCGGTTGCGATCCGCCTCAGCCGGTCATCGAGCGTTTCGCCGGGGTTCACCTCGAAATGGGGCAGCAGGAAGCTTCCGAACGAAAAGGAAAGGTCGCATTGCTCGGCGATCCGCATCGTGTTGTCGATCGCTTCGGGGCAGTGGATAAACAGCTCCTTCATTTCGGCGGGCGGGCGGAAGTAGAACTGGTCGGTTCCGAACCTCATCCGCTCCCTGTCGTCCATTGTCTTGCCCGTCTGGATGCAGAGAAGCACTTCGTGGGCCTCGTCGTCGCCCCGGTTGAGATAATGGCAGTCGTTGGTCGCCACCAGGGGAAATCCGTGGTTCTTGTGCAGATCGATCAATCCGCGGTTGACGATCTTCTGCTCCGGTAGACCGTTCTCCATGATTTCGAGATAGAAATTCCCGTCTCCAAAGATCTCCCGGTACTGCCTGGCGGTGCACAGGGCCGATTCCGGATTTCCTCGGAGAAGACCCGACGCGATCTCGCCGTGGAGGCAGGCGCTCATTCCGATCAGCCCGTCGCAGTGCCGGGCCAGGATCTCCTTATCGATCCGGGGCCGGTAGTAGAAGCCGTCCAGATATCCGGAGGTCGTCAGCCGCATGAGATTCTTGTAGCCCGCCATGTTCCTGGCCAGAACGACGATGTGATGGGCCGTTTCACCGCTTCCGTGGCCCGTCTTGTCGAAACGGTTCTTCGGCGCCACATAGAGTTCGCAGCCGATGATCGGTTTGATCCCGCATTTGTCCGCCTGTTTGTAAAAATCGATCGCACCGTAGAGATTGCCGTGATCGGTCATCGCGACGGCCGGCATCCCGTATTCCTTCGCCTTCCGGAAGAGGTCGTCGAGCCGGATCGTGCCGTCGAGCAGGCTGTACTGGGTGTGAACATGAAGATGAACAAAATCAGAATTTTCCATGAAATATACCTGATCGGCGACTGGCGGAACCACAGGCGAAGCGCGCGGCTCCGCCCGTCCTCCGTCGGAAAACTGGGCGCTCAGTCCAGCCAGTAATTCGGAGCCTCCTTGGTGATGATGACGTCGTGCACATGGCTCTCCCGAAGACCCGCGGTGGTGATTTTGACGAAACGGGCCTTTTCCCGGAGTTCCCTGATCTCCCTGCATCCCACATACCCCATGCCGGCCTTGAGACCGCCCATGAGCTGGTGGATGCTCCCCGACAGGGACCCCCGGTAGGGCACCCTCCCCTCTATCCCTTCAGGAACAAGTTTCATGTTGGCTTCTATATCGTCATGATAATAGCGATCCTGGCTTCCAAGCTTCATCGCCTCCAGGGATCCCATCCCCCGGTACACCTTGTAGGTTCGTCCCTGAAAGAGGATCGTTTCACCCGGACTTTCTTCCGTTCCCGCGAAAAGGCTTCCGATCATGACGGTATGCGCGCCTGCCGCCAGCGCCTTGACCATATCGCCGGAATACTTGATCCCGCCGTCGGCGATGACGGGGATATCACGCTGCGCGCAGACCTTGCATGCATCGCGGATGGCGCTCATCTGAGGAACGCCCACGCCGGCGATGATCCTGGTCGTGCATATGGAGCCGGGCCCGACACCCACCTTGACGGCATCCACCCCGGCCTCGATCAGGGCCAGCGCCCCTTCCGATGTGGCCACGTTTCCGGCGATCAGCTCGCATTTCGGGAAATCGGCCTTGGTTCTGCGCACCGCATCGAGGACGCTGGCGGAATGGCCGTGGGACGTATCGATCACGATCACGTCGGCCCCCGCCTCGATCAGCGCCCTCACCCTCGCCTGGCGGTCGACGATCCCCACGGCGGCGCCCACCCTCAGCCTTCCCAGGGAATCCTTGCAAGCGAGGGGGTATTTTTTAATTTTCTCGATATCCTTGATGGTGATCAACCCGGTGAGACGATAGTCGTCGTCAACGACGAGCAGCTTTTCAATCCGGTGCTTGTGGAGCAGCTTCTTGGAATCTTCGAGCGAGATATGGGTGGAGGAGACGGTGATCAGATTTTCATGGGTCATCACATTGGCAACCGGCTGTTCGAGATCGGTTTCAAAGCGGAGATCGCGGTTTGTCAGAATGCCGACCAGCTTCCTGTCTTTCACCACAGGGACACCCGAAATCCGGTAGCGGTTCATCAGCTCCAGGGCATCGTGCACCTTCTGCTCCGGTTCGATGGTGATCGGATCCACGATCATGCCGCTTTCCGACTTCTTCACCTTGTCGACCTCGGTGGCCTGCCGGTCGATACTCATGTTCCGGTGGATGATGCCCATGCCGCCTTCCTGCGCCAGACAGATCGCTGTCCGGGCCTCGGTAACCGTATCCATCGCCGAACTGATGATCGGGATGTTGAGAGAGATGTTTCGGGTCAGCATGGTGGAGGTGTCTACATCCCTCGGTAGTATATTGGACTCTGCCGGGACCAGAAGCAAGTCGTCAAAGGTCAGGGATTCCGTTACATGATCGTCTAGCATGGGCGCCTCCGTTTATATGGGTTTGTCAAACGACCCGTCCGTCGGGCCGGTCTTGCCGTCTCCTTGCCCCGTCAGCACCAGAGGGTATGACACCTGGTCCAGTACGAGTCGGTAGGTGTCGCTTCCGGAGTCATAATCCAGATAATGGCAGATCTGATAGTAGGCGGGCCGGGAAAAACGCGCCTCGTGTTCGCCTTTCTTGACCCTGCAATAGAGCACATGCCCCTCTCCAATCCGCAAAGGGGTTTCAAGATTCAGCGTTTCGGTGGTGCCGTCGTTGAGGAGGATGTGGACGCCGGGCCGGCCGCCGACCCCCCTTTCGCCGGCGGTGACGCCTCTGACGACATAGGGTGCATCGGCCACCCGTACCGGACAGCGGTCGTCATCGATCTCGATCAGATAGTCGCCCTTTTCATCCTTTTTCAGATATTGGTAGAGATAGTGAACAATATCCGCCCTTTTCATTTCGGCACCGCGGTAATGCCAGAGGCCCTCCTTGTCGATTACAATCTCGTCGGGGTCACTGAAGTCGATCATGATTCCATCGCGCTTCTTCTGCTGTCCAGAATCAGGGTCACCGGTCCATTGTTCACCAGATCAACGGACATCATGGCCTGAAACTCTCCCTCCGCGCAGCGTTTTACCTTTTCCCGCGCCCTGCCGACGAAATGGTTGTAAAGCAGCCGCGCCCGCTCCGGTTTTTCCGCTCCCGTGAACGAGGGCCTTCTGCCCCTGCGGCAGTCGGCCAGCAGGGTAAACTGGGATACCACCAGCATCTCGCCCTCCGCGTCGATCAGGGAAAGATTCATTTTTCCCTGCTGATCCGGGAAGATCCTCAAGTGAATGATCCTGTCCGCCAGGTACTCCGCATCGCCTGCCTCGTCACCGGGCTCGATCCCCAGAAATACCAGAATCCCCTTTCCGATCCCGGAGAACCTTTTCCCCCCGACACGAATCTCTGCCCGGTCAACCCTTTGCACAACGGAGCGCATTGCCGATCCCCTTCACAGGCGGCCATGTTAGCAATAAACACCTTCTGCTTCAAGTTCTTTTCGCGCTGCTGCTGCAGGACAGGGGGAATGGAAACGGGGCGTCAGCGGAGGCTTTGAATCTCCGTCACGGGCAAGGCCATGATGCTCATCATGTTTTTGTATTCAGGGTGGTCCGGGGGGAGGAGGTCCATGACCCGCGAGAACCGGTTTTCGAACAGGGTGTCCCGATGCGCTCCCCTGCGGCAGATGCCGTATCGAATGCGCCGCCTGTCCTGTTCGTCCAGGCGTTGAAGGAGGTCCTTCGTTGCCCATGCGGAACCGAAGCGGGCCAGCCGGGCCAGAAGTCGGGCGGCATGCACCGTACCGCCCTGGGATAACCATTCTGCAGTAGGCGTCTCGGCCATCTGTCCCACGAACTCCTCCCCATGCGCGATCCCGATGTTCATATAGAGATTATCGACAATATCCAGATTGATTTTCTGTTCTTGGGATATTTTTTTCAACAATCTTCTCAGCTCCATGGCAGCCATGAGGGGATGGATCAGGTAGGATGAATCGCGCTCCTTGAAGAAATAGAATACCAGCTCCTCTGCGCCATGTTTCCCCTGCACGCCGAAGTATTTCTTGAACAACGCCGCCGTCGCTGTGCTTAGCCGCCGCATGAGGCGGAAATATTCATCGGGAGGAAGTGCCGCGCAGGCTTTTGCCGCGTTCTGCAGCCGGGCGGCGATGACGGAGAAACTGGCCAGACGGGGCGCGTCCGGGCAAACCCCTCCCCTTCCGCCCCCCTCCACCGTCAGCTCCGGTTCAACCGGCCCCCCGCTTTCCCTCCCGCCGTCAGACGGCCCCCCGCCGGACTCCGCGGTGCTTTCCTCTTCCGCAGGCCCCTCATCGTCAATGCCCCCCAACAGGGCGGCCGGCCTCCGTGCCAGGATCATGCGGATCTCCTCCATCCGGCGGCCCTCTCTTTTATACCGTACAACATCCTCCAGGGTGCCCATGACCGAATCGGGAAAATATCCCATCTGCTTTGCCCTGCTCGACGAATCGTCATCCGGTCGTTTGACGAGCGGACGGGGGAGGATTCCCATCCTGATGTAGTTGTTCAATGTCGCTCTGGACAAACCGGATTTTGCGAGGAGGTCGACGCTGCTGATCAGCCTCTCCGGGGTCCCTCCGGGATATTCCATTTCCTGGCCTCTTCCAGATACAGCCGTTATTCCGCAACGGCGACGCGAGGGTTCATGGTGTTTGTATATACTGTATAAATTATTCTGTCAAGTTCGGTGGGAAATTAGACAGACTAAGCAGGATAATTGACATATACTGTATAAATACATATCATGTGAGCTACTTATACAGTATAAAATGATCGATTACATGACATCTCGCGCTGGAATCCGGATTGTCAGTGCGCCCCATCCATGGTATGGTTAGGATATGCCGCCCAAGGTGCTTCTGATCAACCCCTGGATCTATGATTTTTCCGCCTATGATTGCTGGAACAAGCCGATAGGCCTGCTCTATCTGGCTTCGCTTCTGCGCATGAACGGCTCGGATGTTTTTTTCGTGGATTGCCTCGATCCCGGAGACGAGATCCTTCCCGCCGGGGATCCATGCGCGCCACCAAAAAGAAAATCGACGGGAGATGGCGCCTATCCGCGGCAGATCATTGGGAAGCCTTCCCCCCTTCGAGGCATTCCCCGGCATTACCGCCGCTACGGCATCGCGCCGGAACGTTTTATAAGCCGGATTCAGTCAATGCCCCGACCGGACATGGTGATGATGACCTCGATGATGACCTACTGGTACCCCGCCGTTTTTGAAACGGTTCGCCTGGTCCATGCGGTGCTGCCCGGTGTCCCAATCGCGCTGGGCGGCAACTATGTCACGCTGTGTCCGGAGCATGCTGCCCTGTCGGGGGCCGAATTCACGGTGACGGGTCCCGCCGAAGAAACGGTGCCTTCCCTCTTGAAAAGCCTCTTTCGCCATGAGATGGACGTTCTGCCGGACCGCGACCGTCTCGATTCCTACCCCTACCCCGCCTTTGATCTGATTCCCAACCCGAAGCAGATTCCGATCATGGCGTCACGCGGATGCCCCTACCGCTGCACCTATTGCGCCTCGCATATGACCAGCGACGCCTATCTCAGGCGAGACCCGGTCCGAGTGGCCGACGAAATCGAGCACTGGCACAGGCGCCTGGGCGTCGCGCATTTTGCATTCTATGACGACGCCCTTCTGGTGGATCCCGACAGCATGGCGCTGCCTTTGCTGCGGGAGTTGATCAGGCGGGACATGCCGATCCAGTTTCATTGTCCCAACGGGCTTCATCTGAGGGAGGTGACCGCGGAGCTCGCGAACCTGATGTTCAGGGCCGGATTCAGAACCATCCGCTTCGGTTTTGAGACTTCGAATGATCTTCGCCAGAGATCGACAGGCGGAAAGGCCGATAACCGGACACTGAGGGAGGCGGTCGGTCATCTGAAAGGGGCCGGCTACGGCAGTGGGTCGATCGGTGTCTACCTGCTCTGCGGTCTGCCCGGACAGTCGGCCGAGGAGGTGATGGAGAGCATCCGCTTTGTCCGCTCCTGCGGGGCGCGTCCTGTCATTGCCGAATATTCGCCCATACCGGGGACGGGGCTCTGGAAGGAGGCAATGGAATGATCGCCCTACCCCATCGCCGAGGATCCC
>JBFMBA010000303.1:0-4440 GCA_040755475.1 Thermodesulfobacteriota bacterium | reverse complement strand
GGAAAGCAGGCGCTTCATCGCCTCCAGGCGCCCCGCCTCGATCCGGCTGCCCGGGGCGGGGCCCCGCTCCAGGGCGTTCCGGAAGGCGGCCATGGCGTGAAGACTCTCCTGTGAGACCCGCTCCATGAGGTTGTTGGCGACGATCCAGTCGCCACCCTCCCCGCAGAGCGTTACACTGCCCGGCTCATCGAACGGGCTTATTCGGCAGGGGCCGTGCAGGCAGGCATCGCAGCAGAGCCCGAGCAGGCCGTAGCCGCACCCGACGGGGTGGTTCCCTTCCCGATCAGCCGTCACGTCTGTCTCCGATCATCTCTCTGGCGTACGTTCGCCTCTTTTCCTGCGCGTGGCGATCTCCGTCGCTCAGCGTCAGCGCGCCGGTCCCGCAGGCCTCGACACAACGCGGGACGGCATCCTCGGGGCAGAGGCTGCATTTGGTCATGCAGTCCCCGCTGTCATCGGGCGCGATGCCGTTGAAGGGGCAGACGAGCCGGCAGGTGCCGCAGCCCACGCAGGTTTCCGGGCGGTGGCGGACCGCCCCGGAGGCGTCGTCCAGGACGATGCTCCCGCTGATGCAGGCCTCGGCGCAGGGCGCCTGGGTGCAGTGCCGGCAGCGCTCGGGCCAGGGCGTCCCCGCGGCCAGGACCATCGAGAGCCTCCGGGGCGGTTTCGGTCCGGTGCGCAGCGGCTGATCACGGGGATCTTCAATCCCCAGAGCCTTCAACTGGCAGGCCAGGACGCAGGAGAGGCACATCAGGCAGCGTTCCGGGCGAAAAACGAGGGCCTTTTTCATCATCAATTCTCTTCCAATTCAGACGACTTCGCAACACGCAACCTTTGAAATCGCACTCCCTCCGCGCGCTGGACATTTTTCGACCCTGCACGTCCTCGCTTTGCTGCAAAGACGAAACTCGCGCTTTCGCGCTCAAACATTCGTCTTTGCGGGCGCTGCACTGCGGGGGCAGGGGGCCCGAAAAATCTCCAATGCGCGTCTTCGGGACACGAATTCAAGGTTGCGCACAATATCTCAATCTAGCAATTCCTACGACATCGTCAGCTCTAATTCTTTAAGCTTTTCCGGCGTCGGGCGGCCGGTGGCCGGGTCCCACCCCCGCGCCGTATAGTAATCGTTCAGAAGGATCTCGTAATCCGCGCGGTCCAGATGGGCCCCCTTGCCGGGCCCGTCGGGCATCGGCTCGTCGAAGAATCTCGCCGGCGGGTAATCCGATTCCCGTCCCATTCCCTCCCTGTAATTGAAGAGCTTCTCCAGATTGTACACCCGCTCGCCGCAGCGAAGCAGATTTTCCCGGGTCATCGGCAGGCCGGTGGCCGACGTATAGGCGTCCGTCACCAGGTCCAGCCCCCGCTGGATGAGCATGGAAAAGGTCCGCGACCGGTACCAGGCAAAGATGCAGAGCCCCATGAGATTGGCGATGGTGATCCAGTCCTCGCTCCAGGCGACGAGCTTCCCCTTTCCCTCCAGGGCGTTCACATCGCTGACGGCGGCGGTTCCGAAGTATTTGAGTCCTTCCTCCGGCTTGATGAATTCGTCGATGTAGGGAAACCCGCGCAGGTGGCAGGAGCCGCGCGTGGCCACGCTGAAAGTGAGGGCGCGGGTCACCAGGCTGCGCGGGTCGCTGGCGTCCACCTCCTGGCCTTTGATGTGGATGGCGTAATTCTCCGCGTGGAGTCGTTGCCCCATGATCCTCGTCCCTTCGGCGAGCAGGTCGCCGACCCCCCGGCGGTAGACGATCTTGTCGATCAGGCGCAGGAAGGCCTCGCCGTTGCCGAAGACGAGCTCCTCGCCGTCCACATCCTCCTTCGTCAGTATTCCCCGCTCGTAGAGCTCCATGGCCATGCTGATCGCCGAGGCCGCACCGTGCTCGTCGATTCCGTATTCGTCGCAGAGATAGTGCCCCCGGAGGATGAAGTCGGGGTCGATGATGTATGGCTTCGCCCCCAGCGCGTTGATCGTTTCGTACTCGGGACCCTTCATGAACAGGGGGGCGCCCGACCCGTCGTTGAGCGCCGAATAGCGGCGGCAGCGGACCATGCACCCCATGCACCCCATCGCCTTGACCAGGTATTTCTCCCGGAACACCTCGCCGCTGATCTTCTCCCAGTCGTCGATCGTCGCCTGCTGGAAGTTCCGTGCGCCCCAGATCCCCAGTTTCTGGCGGTGGGCGACGAGATTGGGGGTGCCCAGCCGGCGGAGCGTTTCCGTCCAGACCTCGCCTTCGAGGGTCTTGCGGTAGGCGTCGATCACCCCCAGAAACCGGTCCGGGTCCGCGATGTTGACATCCATCGAGCCGCGGACCACGACGGCCTTGAGGTTCTTCGACCCCATCACCGCCCCCATCCCCGTCCTCGCGCCGACGCCCTCCTCGTCGGTGACGATGCAGGCGTAGCGGACCAGGTTCTCCCCGCCGGGGCCGATGGCGCAGATGTGGATATCCTCGTCGCCGATCTCTTCCTTGAGCGCTTCGCCGGTCGCGTGAATCCGCTTGCCCCAGAGATGCCCGGCGGGCCGCAGTTCCGCCTTTCCGTCGTTTACCCAGAGGTAGACCGGCCCGGGGGATCTCCCCTTGACGATGATGGCGTCGAAACCGGCGTACTTCATCTCCGGCGCCCAGTACCCCCCCGAACTGGCGTCCCCGGCGCCCCCGGTCATCGGGGACTTCGCGGCGACGACCAGGCGGCTGGCGGAGGGGAGCGGTGTGCCGCTCAGGGGACCCGATGCGAACACGATGATGTTGTCCGGGGAGAGGGGATCGACGCCCGCCTTCAGACCCTCGTACAAGATCCTGGCGCTGAACCCCCGGCCCCCGATGTACTTCAGGGCGAAATCCCTATCCAGAGGCTTAACCGCGATCGATCCGCCCGTCAGATCCACATAGAGTAATTTACCCGCATACCCGCCCCTGAACACACTCATCATACTACCTCTTTATAAGACATTTGCGCGACCTGGAAAGCATTTCCCGGAAGCACGCATTGGAGATTTTTCGGGGCCCCCTGCCCCCGCAGCGCAGCGCCCGCAAAGACGACTGTCTGAGCGCCGTAGCGCGAGTTTCGTCTTTGCAGCGGAGCGAGGAGGTGCAGGGTCGAAAAATGTCCAGCGTGCGGAGGGAACATGGTTTCCAAAGTTCTCCTGTTACCTTTCCGTCCGGTCCTCGCCCGCCGCTGCGAGCGAGCGGGCATAGGTCCGCATCTTGCTTCGGGAAACCTGGTCCGCATCGGTCAGCCGCAGCACCTTGGCGGGGCAGTAGGCGACGCATCGAGGCTCCCCTCCGCAGAGGTCGCATTTCGAGGCCGTGCCGTCCACCGGATCCAGGGTGACGGCGCCCGCCGGGCAGACGCTCACGCACATCGAGCAGCCGATGCAGGCATCGTCGCGGACAAGGACCATCCCATCAGCCTCCTTGCGGTACAGCGCGCCGGTCGGGCAGATGTTCATGCAGGGCGCGTCGGTGCAGTTCAGGCAGGCAACCGGAATGTCCGCGCCCTTTCCCAGCGAAACGATCTTGATCTTCCCCCGCCGGGGGTTCCCGACGCGGTGGTGGTGAAAGGCGCAGATCAGTTCGCACAGCCGGCAGCGGCTGCACTGCGCCTCCGGGTCCTCCCGGTTTTCCACATATCCGATGCGCTGTTTGGCCAACTTATCCTCCTGATGAAACGTTGCGGGAGCGGCCGGGGGCCCCGCGCGCGCCCCTGGCGGGCCCGTCGCCGGTCACCGGCCCTGACCCTGGGTGATACGGCTGATTTCCGCCCTCAAGTCGTTGAGCGACCGGGTGAAATGCGCCGATATGGCCTTCTCCACACCGCGCTCGTCCCCTCTTTCGATGCACGCCAGAATGTCGATGTGCTCCTGAACGGATTTGTCGATCCTGCGGGGTATGTAGAGGGCGTTGAGGATGAAGCGGTTCGTATGGGCATGGAGGTTCTCCAGTATTTTGGAGATCCAGGCGTTGCCCGAGGAGCGGAAGATCAGGGTGTGGAATTCCAGGTTGTTCCTCATGTACCCCTCGATGTCCCTGCGCTGGCAGAGCGCCTGCATTTCCCCGCACAGCGTTCTGAGGCGATCGATCTTTTCGGGATCCTTGGCCAGCGCGGGCGTGGCCAGTCTGCCGGCCAGGCCGTCCAGGTTCATCAGGATCGTGTAGATCTGCTCCACGTCCTGCATGGAGATGGAGGTCACGACGAAGCCCCGGTGCCTGCTCGATTGGATAAACCCTTCCGATTCCAGGTGCCTGAGCGCCTCCCGGATCGGCGTCCTGCTCACTTTCCAGCGGTCGCAGAGCATCTGCTCGGACAATTTCATTCCGGGCGGATAATTCCTGCTCACGATCTCCATGCGGATCGAGGCGCACAGGTCTTTCAGCGTCATGTTCCTCCCCATGGCCGCTTTTCATGAACAGCCGGCGCCCTGCCCTGATCGGCCAT
>JBFMBA010000302.1:0-8337 GCA_040755475.1 Thermodesulfobacteriota bacterium | reverse complement strand
CACCCCTTGCCGGCCGTCAGGCGCCCTGAAGCGAGGCGGCGCTGAGCAGGCCCACGTAATAGGGCTGCTCCCGGCAGGCCATCCGATTGGGGCTGTGACTTCCAGGACTCCCGGCCGGCGCCCGCCGGTCAGAGCGGATAGCGTCCCTCGAGCGCCGCGTCGATGTGAGAGGCGAAGGCGGCGGCGGCAGCGCCCGGCATGCCGGTTTCCCGCACCCGCGTCTGCGGGATGGAGTAGACCAGCTCCGACACCATCGCCAGGGCCACCTCCCCCTTGCTGGCGCCCGGCATCCGCCGCAGCGCCTCCACGGCCGCCCGATGGATCGTATCGGCGGTCTGGATCGCCCCCTTGAGGAATTGTGCGCAGTCGGCGCCCCTCTTGATCGGATCATTGAGCAGGGTGCCGCCCAGGTAAGCATGGCCGAGCAACAGGGTGCGAAAATCCATCCTCGATAGTTTATCAAGGGATCGCCGGTATTCGCCGGCGTCGAAGTAGAGCGGATACCCCCCGGGCCTGGAGCCGTCCCCCTGTATGGCGTCACCGGAAAACAGCATTCCCTCCGACTCCCAGAGGTAGGAGATGGAGCCCGGCGTGTGCCCCGGATTGTGAACCACCCGAAGGACGATTCCCTTTCCCAGATCCACGGTGTCCCCTTCGGAAAGGAGCAGGTCCGCCCCGACGGCCTCACCCGCGCAGATCGTCGTATGCTCGGCCCGCTCCGAAACGACCGCCTCTGGAAAGTCAAGCGCGATCAGGGGGGCCGGGTTGCCTTGCCATGGAGCAAAGCGCGTTCATGCATAGTATTTCCCCCCTCCCGAATGCAAGGGTGTCTCATGAAATACCGATGGGTTCGATGTATCCACCCCTTCGGCGCTGGAATACGATTGAACCACGCGATCATTCCTCGTATACTCAGGCCATGAAAAAGCAGCATCCTGTTCATGACAGGCTCGGCAAAGGCGCGGCGGAGCCCCCGGTTCACCCGGTGGAATCAGTGAATGCCTGCCTGACAAACCATCTCAAGGCGATCCCCCCTTCCCCCGTCCCGTTCCTGTTCTCCCCGCGCAGGCCGGGTTACCACAGCCGCCGCGCCCTGACAGGGCGGCTCCAGGACGAGTGGCGCTCCCTTCAGGCACAGCCCGATGCGCAGGGTTGGCGGGAGCTCTGCGAGATCCTCTTCCCGGCCGGTCCCTACGATCTGACGGTCATTCCGAAGCTGGCCCGCCTTGATGCGTCGCCCGATGAGGCGACCGGAATCATTCAGGACATCTGCATCGCGACGGTTCTCGATCGCATCGGCGCCGCGCCTCACCCCCCCGTTTCCGCCCAGCTGTTCGTCGAACTGCTCCATTTCTACAGCCGCAAGATTCCGGAGCTGCTCGTCCTGGCCGACCCGGTCCTGAGAATCATCCTTCTGGAGGGGAGTCACGCCCATCGGCAGGCCATCATCACCAGGGCCTGCGCCGTACTGGTCAACCATTACGAGATCGAAACCCTGATCATCCATATCTCCTGTCACCCGGCCTACTCCCGGACGGAGAAGCAGTCTCTCTTTCAGAGCCTGACGGCCTTTCAGAAAATTTACCGGAAGCTTCTGGAGGTCCACGAGTGGATCGGGAACAAGGACCGGATCAGCCTGACCTGGTTCGGTCAGGATTTCGACGGGCTGAAGAAAAGAGACGAATTCCGGGGCAATTTCCCCGATCTGGTGGACCGGTTTCTGGAACACCTGCGGAGCGATGCCGCGCAGGCGGCGCTCCGGACGGGTCGTTACCTGGTGCTCCGCTTCAACAACGAGGACATCCTCCGCCTCCTTCACAACAGGATGGAGGCCGGGGACCCCAAAGGCCGGACCGCCCTGAAAAAACGCGTTTTCAGGCGGATCCACACGATCATGAAGGAATTCAGGCGGGAATACATCTCCCAGAAGCTCGACGCGAATCTCACCCGGTTCATCGCGGAGCTGGAGGTCCGGAGCGCGGAATCCATGCGGCAGATCACGGACGGGAATGTGCCGCCGACGGTCATCCTGCGCGGATCGGCAAAGGAGGGACGCACCGAACCGGACTATCGGCTGGACCCGGGACTGGCGGAAAAGCTGCACCGCTATAACCTGACGCTTCTGTTCGATCTCTATCCCGTCCCCCCCCGGGCCCAGAACATCCTGTTTCACGTCAGCCAGATCGCCGAACACCTGGATCTGACCAGGGAGGACCTGGTGAAATTCATTTTCTATCTCGAGCGGCTGCTTATTTTCCTCCAGCAGCTCGAGGAGCTTGAAATCCAGATCATCGGGGGTACGCGCTACGGGCTGGTACTGAACCCGTTCCAGATGAACTGCCTGTCCATGTTCGTCGAGGGCTCCTACTTCGCATCGACCGGATACTGGCTCGGCGGCACGGTGGTCCCCAGCCTGATCCGCTGCATCAACCCCCGGGCAATCCCCAACTGCCTGGGTGTCATGGATCGTCACATTTTTTCCCGCATATCCCTGCTCACCGGCGCCTATTGCGGCGTGCCCTTCGACCTGGACAGCACCAACCGGTACGACTGGGATGACGAGCCGGAGAGCTGCCAGATTCGACCGGGCTACTTTCTGATCGACATTCCCGAGCCTCTGCGGCGCTCATGGGAGAGGCCCCAGGCATTCCAGCGAAGGACGCTCGAGGATAAGATCAGCAAGAAAGACTGGGTCTGAGCTGAAATCCGTTGACACCCCCGCCCGTTCCGCATATATTCCCGCTGCCGCACAGAGGCGGCGGCGACCGCGGACAGGGAAAGGCGACGGAAATGGCGATTCAAATCTGCATGGGGGGCTACGGTCCCGCGACGACGACCCACAGCCGCGCGCTTCGGCTCATCGGGGACCGCCTGGCGGCGCAGTTCGGGGCGGAGGTGGACGTCCGGTATGTCTGGAACGTCATGGACTTCGGCTACAAGTCCGAGGACGTGCTCTGGATGAGCGAGCGGGGGCTGCTGACCGTCGCCTATCAATCCACCAGCTACCTGACGGCCCGCGTGCCCGAACTCGAATTCATCGATCTTCCGTTTCTCTTCGAAAGCCTGGAGCAGGCGCGTGCGGCCATGGACGGCCCGCTCGGGGCATACATGACCCGCCGGATCGAGGAGCGGATACCCGGCTACCGCATCCTCGGCTACTTCGAGAACGGCTACCGCCATCTGTCGAACCGCCTCCGGCCGGTCCGCACGCCGGCGGAGATGAAGGGCCTGAGGATCCGGTCCCTCCCCAGCCAGATGCACGCCAGGGCCTACGAGCTCATGGGCGCAGTGCCGCTGGTCATGGATCTCAAACCGGCGATCGCGGGCCTCACCTCGGGCGAGATCGACGCCCAGGAAAATCCCCTGGCCAACACCGTGGATTACGGCGTCCACCTGCTGCACCGCCATCACACGCTCACGGGGCACATCTACCTCTCGCGGGGGATCTACTGCAACCGCGCGGCCTTCGAGAGCTGGCCCACGGCGCTGCAGGAGGCGATGACGAAGGCGGTCCGGGAAGCGGTCCTCGCCCAGCGGGAGTTGGCCGTCAGCGAAGAGCGGATCGCCCGGAAGGCCATCGAGGAGGCGGGCGGCCTGATCGTGGAACCGACACCCGAAGAGCGGGCGCTCTTTGTGGGCGCCGTCAAGCCGCTGCACGACGAGGCGCGCCTCCGCTTCGGCGATGCCTTCGCCCTCCTCGAAGGGGGTTGACGGCCTGCTTCCCTCCGGGACGGCCGGGCGGCCGACGGGGTGCGCATCCGCGGGTCCGGACCGTCAGGCCGAATCGAGGAGCACAGCCGCGAAAACCCGCAGGACGACCGCCGCGATATGCGGTCCGTCCACCGGCCGAGGTTCCCTTCGTCAGGCCGGCAGCCCGGAATCACCGGTCCGCGGGCCGGGTCCTTACAACCGGGCCAGCCCGATGAACGCCGCATGGAGCCCGATCACCACGGCCCGGTAGAGGGGCCAGAGCTCCCTTTCCCCGCCCATGCGCTTCACCGACATGGCTTTCTTCGCGCAGACGGACAGGCAATCGCCGCAGAGCGTGCAGTTCCAGCCCGCCCGCCCCGAGGCGATGTCTTCACCGTTGAGGGCGTCGTACCGGCACCGGGTCGCGCAGGCCATGCACCGGTCGCAGGCGGACCGGTCAATCGTGACGCGAAGCGGATAGAGCCGGGCAAGGAGCGATACAAAACCGCCCACCGGACAATAGCGCGTGCAGTGGGCCATGTAACCGTCCCTCCTGGAAATCAGCGCCATGATCACCGCCCCCAGCAGGCCGAAGGCCAGCGCCGCCCCGAAGGCGACTTCGGCCCGCACTCCGCCCAGGTTGAAAAGCCACGCGGAAGCCACGACGGCGGCCAGCATGGCATAGCGGACCGCCAGGGTGACATGCCGGCTGACGGGTGCCGGCTTCCTCCGGGCGGTCGCGGCGGCAAGATCACAGGCGCCGATGTAGCACAGATGGGAGCACCAGCCGGGGCCGGCAACCAGGACGGTGGCAAGCAGCAGGATCAGCATGAAGAATCCCGCGCCCCGGTACAGCGGACCGGCAAGGATCAGGGCGGGGACCGGCAGATGCAGCTCGCCCGACATGAGGAAAGCGGGGCTGACGTAAAGACCGATCAGCAGCTGCGCAAAAAAGACGACAGTGAAGAAAAGCCAGTACCGGCGCCGGAACAGGGCGGCGTTTCCTGTCCTGCATGCCGCCCGGAAAAGCCACAGTGAGTAAAGGGTCAGCAGGACGATTTCTATCCAGCCCGCGCCCGGCCAAAACCGCTCGGCCAGCAGCATCGGCCTGGCCACCCCCGCCTGGACGGGGACCAGAACGGCCAGCGGCACGATGGCGCTGATCGCCCATGGGTAACCCGGTGGCTTCAACGGCCGGTGTTGTGGATGCATGGATAGATCCCCGATCGGCACGCCCATGTCGACGGCCGCTTCGACGGTCCCGTCAGGGCGCTCGCAGAATTGCCAGTGGTCCGTACCGTTCATGCCGCGGTCGATGGCTGCGCTTTGGCGAAGTTCCCGCCCGCAGGGCGGGCGTTCCCGGCCGGGCGCTGTTGTGTGACGGGCCCCGCAGCCCCGCCCGAAGGGCCGGGATCGGGGAATGCGCTCCCGGTCACGGGTAGCGCCGGCGTCAGCGGGACCGGCTCCTCTCCCCGGCCGCCGCAATGATCTCGTCAAAGCGTTCGTAAAGATGCGAGTAGTCCGTATCGGTCATGCCGCGGTCGATGGCCGCGTTGAGGAAGTCGCGAACCACGGTGCCCAGGGGCACATGGGCGTTGAGCGAGCCGGCCAGCCCCACCGCCATCGACAAATCCTTGCGCAGGTTGTAGACGCGGGAGCGGGCATCCCACTTGCCCGACAGGATGTGTTTGGGAAAGCGCACCTCGCTGGCATAGCTGCGGGCGTTGGACACGTTGAACACGTCGATCATGTCGGCGAGGTTGATGCCGGCGGCCTCCGCCATGCGGCCGCCCTCGCAGGTGGAAAGAAAGATCGTGTGGCACACCATGTTGTGGATCAGCTTCATCGTGTGCCCGGCACCGCTGCCCCCCAGGTGGAAAACCTTGCGGGCGATCGGGTCGAGCAGGGCGCGGGTGCGCTCGAAGGCCGCCTTGTCGCCGCCGACCATCAGCGTCAGCGTCCCGGCATCGGCGCCGGCGGCGCCGCCGCTCATGCCGGCATCGAGATAGGCGATGCCGCGCGCGGCCGCACGTGCGGCGAGCTCCTTGGTCGCCACCGGATCGGAAGTGGTACAGTCATAGACGACCAGCCCTGCCGCCGCCCTCGCCAGGATGCCCTGATCGCCCTCGAAGTGCGACCGGATTTCCGGCGTCGCGGGAACGACGAAAATGATCACGTCGCAGGTTGCCGCCATGTCGCCCGGCACCGCGATGTCGACGCCGGCCGATCCTTCAAATCCCCTGCAAACCTCCGGACGGATATCCCACACCGCAAGCGGTATTCCCGATTTATGGAAGTTGCGCGCTATCCCGCCCCCCATATTCCCCAGTCCGACCACGCCGACCTTCTGCGCCATGACGAATATCCTCCTTCTTGTAAATAGTGAGAAGCAACCATCGGCCAAGGGTTACTGGGCCGTACACCCCCCATCAACGAGCACGACCTGCCCGGTCGTATAGCTGCTTGCCTCCGATGCGAAATAGAGCACCAGCGGAAGGATGTCCGCCATTTCCGCCGCCCGCTTCAGGGGAATCCCCTCGATCCTAACCCCGGGTATCGTCGGGATCGCCGTCGCGCCTGCGTAGGAGCGGTCCGTATTGATGATCCCCGGGGCAACGGCATTGACAAGAATGCGGTAGGGCGCCCACTCCAGGGCCAGGGCCCGGGTCAGTTGATCGAGCCCCCCCTTGCTGGCGCAATAGGCGGTGATATCGGCCCTCCCCCGGCTCCCGGCCCGCGAGGAAATATTGATGACCCTGCCGCCCCCCTGACGGATCATGTGGGGCCCCACCGCCTTGCAGCAGAGAAAGGCCCCCGTGAGGTTGGTGTCGATCACGCTTTGCCACTCCTGCTCGGACATCTCGATCAGGGGTGTGTGCGACCGGGTGGCGGCATTGTTGACGAGAATATCGATCCTTCCGAATGCCGCGACGACCTGCTGCACCGCCGCTTCGACCTGGGAAAAACGGGTGACGTCCATCACGACGGCCATGGCTTTGCCGCCCCGGCGCCCGATTTCCGCCGCCGCTTTCTCCGCTTCGGGAAGGGACCGCGAGGCGAGCGCCACGGCCGCTCCCGCTTCGGCCAGATAAAGGGCGATCGCCCTCCCCAGATTCCGTCCCGCCCCCGTCACCAGGGCGACCTTCCCCCGGAGTGTGAACGGCTCCGTTGCGGGTGTGCCGACGAATCCCTCCATGTCTCAATACCCTCCCGTGCTTCGAGTGCTTCGTGCGGCCCGGCGCGGCGCCGCGGCTTCCGCCCACGGCGGCGCACAGCCCCGCAGCCCCCTCATCGATGCGCAAGTTGGCTTCCCTGATCACGTCGCCGAAGCGGGCCGTATCCTTCCCGGTGACTACGGAAGATCTCCTTACACAACAGGGGGTCAACCCCCGGATTTGAACATTCACGGCACCTTGCGGAATGGATCTTCCAGGGTCCGGGTGATCAGAGCTGTCGCGGATATATTCCCTTTTCTTTCTGATTTGTCAAATGATTGTCATGGACCGGTGACGGGGGATTTCCTCCCGGCACAAGAAAACCCCGCGCCATGGCCGGAGATTTTCTAAAAAAAAGATCGGCGGCCGGGGCCAGGGAGACTGCATCAGCCCTGCGGGCCCGATCCCGCGGCGCGGACCCTGCGCCATGTACGGCGCAGCCGGAGCGAATTCCCCACCACCGAAACGGAGCTCAGCGCCATGGCCGCGGCGGCGAATTCCGGGTTCAGAAGGATCCCCCAGAAGGGATACAGAACGCCCGCCGCGATCGGGATCCCGATCACGTTGTAGATGAAGGCCCAGAAGAGGTTCTGGCGTATCGTCCGCATCGTGGCAAGGGAAAGGCGGATCGCCTGGGCCACCCCCATGAGGTCGTCCTTCATGAGCGTGATGTCGGAGGCTTCGATCGCCACATCGGTTCCCGCCCCGATGGCGATCCCGATGTCGGCGGCGGCCAGCGCCGGGGCGTCGTTGATCCCGTCCCCGACCATCGCCACGATCTCTCCCCCCGACCGGAGGCGCCGGATCTCCTCGGCCTTGTCGCCCGGCAGCACCTCGGAGAGGACCCGCTCGATGCCGAGCGCCTCTCCCATGGCCGCAGCCGTTGCCGCATTGTCCCCCGTGATCATGGCGACACGCAGCCCCGCTCCCTTCAGTTCGGACAGGGCTGCCCGGGCCGAGGGCTTGGGAAGATCGGAAAAGGCCATCAGCCCCACGACCTGACCCGCCTCCGCGACGAAAACGACGGTTTTTCCCGCGCCGGCCAGTCGCGCGGCGTCCCCTTCCAGCCCGTCGAACACTGCACCCTGCTCTTCCATGAACCGGCGGTTTCCCAGCAGGACGGGCTTCCCGGCCCGCTCTGCACTCACACCCAGGCCCGAGACCGCCGAAAATCCTTCCACGGGCTCGGCCTGAAGCTTTTCCTTTTCCCCCTCCTTGAGGACTGCCCGCGCCAGGGGGTGCTCGGAAACCGCCTCCAGCGAAAGGGCGATCCGCAGCACCTCCTCGGAGGTGCGCCCCCGGGCCGGCAGGATGTCCGTCACCTCGGGCTCGCCCCGGGTGAGCGTGCCGGTCTTGTCGAAAACCACCGTCGTGAGCCGGTAGGCATTCTCCAGGCTCTCCCCCCCCGGGATCAGAATGCCGCTCTCGGCGC
>JBFMBA010000301.1:0-2564 GCA_040755475.1 Thermodesulfobacteriota bacterium | reverse complement strand
ACCTGGGGATGATGGACATGGTTAAAATGATCACTGCAAAAAAGGACGGGGTATGGCCGACAGGCGGAACGTCTTGAAAATAGAGTTGCTGGGAAAGCCCGACTGTCACTTGTGCGAGGTCGCGGAAGGCATCGTCGAGAAGGTGTGCACAGGTCTTTCGTTGCCATGGCAGAAGATCAACATCGAAGACCATCCCGAACTCTATGATCGCTTCAAGGAGGAGATCCCGGTTCTTCTGGTCGACGGGCGGAAGCTGTTCAAGTACCGCACAAGCGAGCCGGATCTGATGAAATCCCTGTCACGCAGGCTTTGATCGGGAAACCTCTGCCAAAGGTAAAGAAGGAGGACGATCATGCATCGCCATTCATCGGAACAGGAGCAAGGGCGTTACCGGGATCCCGTATGCGGGATGTCCACCGATCAGGAAGATCAATTCATCCACCACAAACACGACGGCAAAGATTACTATTTCTGCAGCGACCATTGCCTGACAAAGTTCAAAGCCGATCCTAAGAAATTCGCGGGGCGTGAAGAAAAAGTGCCTTCGGCAACAACACAGAAGCACGACGGCAGCCGGGTGTATACCTGCCCGATGCATCCCGAAGTCGAGCAGCAGGGGCCGGGAAGCTGCCCGAAATGCGGCATGGCACTGGAGCCGAAGAGCCCGATGCCGTCAACGGAACGGACGGAATACACATGCCCGATGCACCCCGAGGTGGTCCAGGACCATCCCGGCAGCTGCCCGAAGTGCGGCATGGCACTGGAGCCAAAAACCGTCTCACTGAACGAAGAAGAGAGCAATCCCGAATACGAGGACATGCGCAGGCGGTTCGTCGTGGGTGCCGTTTTGACGGTCCCGCTGGTGCTGATCGCCATGCGCGGCATGATCCCCGGGGGCGGGTGGCTCGATATCCTGGCCACACACAAGACCTATTTGTGGCTGGAGCTCATCCTTGCCACGCCGGTCGTTCTCTGGGCCGGTTGGCCCTTTTACGTCCGGGCCGTCCAGTCCGTCGTCAACCGGAGCCTGAACATGTTCACCCTGATCGGCCTTGGGGTGTCGGTCGCCTATCTCTACAGCCTGATCGGCGTGCTCTTCCCCCGGCTATTCCCCGCAGAGATGCGGACGGCGGAAGGGATGGTCGGGGTCTATTTCGAGGCGGCCGCCGTGATCGTCGTCCTGATACTACTCGGGCAAGTACTGGAGCTGCGGGCCAGAAGCCGGACCGGCGCGGCGATAAAGGCGCTGCTGGGTCTGGCGCCGAAGACCGCCCGGAAGATTGACGCGGACGGCAATGAGAGCGATATCCCCCTGGCGCATGTGATGAAAGGCGATCGGCTGCGCGTCCGGCCGGGGGAGAAGATCCCCGTCGACGGTCAAGTGCTGGAAGGATCGAGCAGCGTCGATGAATCAATGATCTCCGGAGAGCCGATCCCGGTGGAGAAACGGGCGGGGGATGCGCTCATCGGCGCCACGGTCAACGGCACCGGGTCGTTGATCATGGAGGCCCAAAAGGTGGGATCGGAAACCCTGCTTTCACAAATCGTCAAGATGGTGGCCGACGCGCAACGCAGCCGGGCGCCGATCCAGAAACTGGCCGATGTCGTTTCGGGATACTTCGTGCCGGCGGTGATCGTCGTCGCCGTGATCGCATTCGCGGTCTGGTACGCCATCGGTCCCGACCCCCAACTGGCCTATGCGCTGATCGCCGCCGTTTCGGTGCTGATCATCGCCTGCCCCTGCGCGCTGGGTCTGGCCACCCCCATGTCGATCATGGTGGCTACGGGCAAAGGGGCGACCATGGGGGTCCTGTTCAAAAATGCCGAGGCGATCGAGACCCTGCGGAAAGTGACGACGCTCGTCGTGGACAAGACGGGGACCCTGACCGAGGGCAAGCCAAAACTGGCCGAGGTGGTCACCGCGCCGGACATGGACAGCAAAAGGCTGCTGACGCTGGCCGCCTCGCTGGAGAAGGGGAGCGAACACCCGCTGGCGGCGGCCATTGTCCAGGGCGCTTCAGATCAGGGACTGACCCTGACCGATGCGAAAAATTTTGCCTCACACACCGGAAAGGGTGTTTCGGGAGAGGTGGACGGCCAGGCAGTCCTGCTCGGCAACAGTGCACTCCTGGAAGAGTTCAAGATGGACGCCGGTTCTTTGGCGAAGCAGGCCCAGGCGATGCGGTCCGAAGGCGCGACGGTCATGTTTGTGGGGATTGCCGGAAAGATCGGCGGTTTGCTGGCCGTTGCCGATCCGATTAAAAAGACCACGCCCGAGGCGATCAAAGCGCTTCACGCGGAGGGTCTGCGCATTGTGATGTTGACCGGCGACAACAGGGTCACCGCGGAGGCGGTCGCCAGGAAGCTTGGTCTTGATGAAGTGGTGGCCGAGGTCCTGCCCGATCAAAAGGCGGATGCGGTGAAAAAATTTCAACAGAGCGGACAGATTGTCGCGATGGCCGGCGACGGGATCAATGACGCCCCCGCCCTGGCCCAGGCAGAAGTGGGGATCGCCATGGGAACGGGAACGGATGTGGCTATGCAGAGCGCCGGCGTCACCCTGG
>JBFMBA010000300.1:0-10802 GCA_040755475.1 Thermodesulfobacteriota bacterium | reverse complement strand
GACGTGCTCCCTGTCCAGAAAGGACAGCCGCACCGCGTCGGCGCCGGCCGGATCGGCGCCGCTCCTGCGGCAGATCTCCGCCAGGTCGGCCTGCCTGAGCTTTTCGAGGGCAATTCCAAGCGACAGCGTGTGGGCCTGCTCATAGCCGCCCGGAGAGGGCAACGGCGGAAGTTCCCTGTTCATGTCTGTCACCCTCTCCTGTCACGCCTTCCTGCCGGTACCTGAGAAAAGGAGACCTTTTCGCAGTTCGGAAATCACGTCCCGGAAGCACGCAAGGTCCGGCGTGCCGAGAGACCGTGATTTTCAAAGCTCCGAAAAGCGACGGGTTTATCAGAACTCCAGCCAGGAATCCGAATACAGGATCTTTCCCATCAGGACCCGGGCCGTCTTGATGTAGTTGAGCTGCTCCCGGGTCACGGAACCCGCGTCGATGTCCTCGCCGTCCATGGTGCGGAAAACCAGCTCGCGCAGGTCAGCCCGGTCGCCCGACGCAAAGGACTTCAGCTCTTCGTCGAAGGCATCGACGATGGCGCTGACCATGCCGTAGCGTTCCAGCATCATCATGTAGGTCTGGTTCAGTATCGGCCGCAGATGATCCGGGGCGCCGTTGGACACGTTGGATAGGCCGCAGGTGGACCGGAGCCCCGGGGCCATCTCCTGGAAGTCCTGAAACATCATCATGAACTCCACGCAGCTGGGCACCTGCACCTGGCTCTGCGGGCTGGTGATCGGGGTGACGATGGGATCGATCCAGACGTCCTCGTTGGGAATCCCGAACTCGGTCGCCTTCTGCATCAGTTCGGCGGCCAGCACGCCCCTTTCACTGGCGTCCCGGGGAAGCCCGGCCGGACCCCAGAGCAGGGCCACGACACCCGCGTTGTATTTCTGGGCGAGGGGGAACTTCGTCTCCATGCTTTCCGGCCTGGCCATGATGGAGTTGATGACCGCCTTGCCCTTCTTGTTCTGGTAGACCTTGAGGCCCGCTTCGATAGCCTCGATGTTGATCGTGTCGAGATAGAGGGGCGTATCGACCACCTCCTGAACCGTCTGCACGACCCAGGTCATCAGGGCGCCCCCCTCCTTGCGCGCCGGCCCCAGGTTGATGTCGATGTAATCGACCCCGGCCTTCGCCTCCGCCATTGCCAGCTCCTGGATCGGCTTGGGATTTCTTTCCGCCATCGCGGCGCCTATCTTCTTGACCATCACGTTGAGGTTTTCACCAACACGAATCATTCAACACACCTCCTGTTCCATATTTGGAGCGCCGGAGCGCCGATCTCGACCGTCTCAGATGCCCTGTTTCAGGAAGGGCGCCAGGTGGGCGGCCTCCCGCGGTCCGATCTTGACTTCCCATTCGGATCCGAGCTCCTCTTCGAGATCCCCGCTGACGGCGGCCACGAACCCGGGAATGACGATCTTGCGGTGCTTGACCTTTTCGGTGATACCGCTTTTCTTGACGTACTGCCCGATGGCATCGCCGACGAATTTTCCCGCCGCCCAGGCCGTCAGAACGGAAAGGCCCTCCGTATCCATCACCAGCAGCCAACTGGGAACCCGGCTGCCCTCGATCTCGCCGGACACGATGAAGTAGGTCAGGGCGAAATTGGTGGTGATCAGCACCGGTGAATCCTCCGTCGGATTGCCGATGGGGTAGATGCCCTGCTTCATCATCATGGGCCGCTGGGGATCCGTGTAGATGTTGAGCCGCGAAACCAGGAGCGGGAAGAGGCTTTCACCCTGGAAATCGGACAGGACGATGATTCCTGCGTACTTGGCGATGAACGTGGCGGCGATCAACGCCTCCTTCAGGGGATCCTCCGTCATGTCGCAGGGGAAGGTGATCGTTGGAAACCCGAGGGAACGGTTCTTCTGGATCAGGGCGGCCCGCCGGATGAAGACCTGGTCCTCGAAGGCGCGGCGAACCGTGCGGGCGCCGCTGTCCAGCACGATATCCTTGACGCCGGCGGCGCCGATCTTGTCGGCCAAGGCGGTCAGATCCTCCATGTTCTCGGCCCTGGCGGCCAGGGGGCACTTGTACTCCAGGGCGAGCGCCACCATCGCATCGCTGTTGGCGCCGGTTGCCCCGTAGATGAGCGGGACGCGCTGGGAGGAGGCCTTCAGCGCGGCGGTCATCGCCGCGGCGTCTTCGCTCATGAGGATCAGCGCGGCGTCGGTGCCCTCCGTCACCTTTTTGACCAGCGCTTCAAACTTGCCGGCGTCGCCGGACGCATTCTTTACGGCGATCATCTCCGGGCGCAGGATGAGCCCGATCCATTCGTACTTCAGCTCCTGGAAGCGCTTGATCCTGCCGTCCACCTCGTCGTCCGTCATGGTGTCGCTGATCATCACGGCGATGCCTGGCTTGTTGACGAAGGTCTTTTCATGGCGGAACAGAACGGTTTCGCCTCCGATCTTGACCTGATTGTCGCCCGTGTTGATGGTGAGCGGGCGTATAGGCGGGGCCGACGCCTCGGACAGCATCGCCTTGGATTCTTCCGAGATATGGGGGCAGGATGCCAACTCCGCCTTTCCCGCGGCCAGGTTCATGGCAAAGGCCAGGCAGGTGGGAACGCCGCACTCGCCGCAGTTTGTTTTCGGCAACAACTTGAAGATCTGTATTCCCGTCAGAGCCATCGTTCGTCTCCTTTCGTAAAACGCATGTTAACAGGGCACGGCGCGGGGAACGCCGTGCCCTTCTCCGTCAGAGAATGGAATCCATGGAAAGCGCGGGGTGGTTCTTTTCCGTCAGGAAGGGCAGTATCTCGTCCTCCGTCACCCCGATGGTCTCATCGGCGATCATGTCGATGAAGTCCGGTATGCCGATCTCCTCGCCCCGCTTCTGCAGGCGCTCCCGGCACTCCTCCTTGAGCATCTTGGGCATCCAGACCAGGCGCTTGAGGCCGCCGTCGCCCGCGATCCACTTCCTCTGCGTGATATTGTACTTGCTGTGCCCCAGGAATCCGGGCGTCACGGCGCCGCCTCCGGCCGAACCGGCCAGGGTCGTAAACTTCATCCCGCAGGGCGTCATCCCCGTGTAGTCCCGCCCCACGGTCATGATGCCGTTGCACATCGGCAGGACCGCGGCGATGCACTCGCAGCAGCCGCAGGTGGTCATCGGATCCACCATGATGCTGTACAGGCTGACCTTGTCGATCTTCTGACGGGAGGCGTTCAGGACGAATTGGTTGATCCCCGTCCACTGCCCGAGTTTCGGATCGGTGATATCGCCCTTGGCAATCGGCTGGTTGGGACCGGTGGGGTTGATCTCGTTGGACGCCCGGCAGTCCATCCAGTTGTAGGCGCCGCAGAGGCCCGTCCGCTCGGGGCTCACCACGCAGACGTGGCTGGGCGCAAAGGACTGGCACAGCGTGCAGGAATAGAAGGTGTCCGTCGTCTCGTCGGTCATGCCCTCGATTCTGGCATCCCGCTTCGTGTAGATCTCCCTGGCCTGTTCGAGGATCTCCTCGACCTTCTTCTCGTCGGTGTATATCTTGACCTGGGCCTTGTCGAAGATCACGCCGAAGTCCTGGTGCAGTTTGGCGTGGAGGATCTTGCCCAGATCGGCCAGCTTGAACCCCTTTTCGACGGCGCTCTTGGAAATACGCAGCCAGGCGATGTCGCGCTGGCCGATGTGCATCAGGCCCTGGGCATAATTGATCAGGTGATGGATCTGCCGCTCCAGGATGGGCTCGAAATCCTCCTGCATCTTTCTGCCCGCCACCTCGACCAGGATGGCCATGGGAAGTTTCGCGGGCGGCTGGATGCCGTCCACATCGGGGCCGATCACTTCGACCTTCGCGTCCTCTACTTCTTCCATATTCCTGGAGACGACCAGTTCCACCGCGTGGGTTCTGCCGCCGCCGCATTCCAGAAAGATATCCTCGCCGCGCACCCGCTCGCCCTCGAAGGCGGGGCCGTAGGACAGGGGGATGGGCACGGAAGCCACGGTCACCTTGAGGCCCCTGACCTCGACGGCCTTCTGTACGAGTTGCTCATGGGGAATATTGGAGACGACGTGCTCGTAGGTGCAGATGCCCGTGGGCAGGACTTCCGGGATGGGCGTGTCGGCGATCGTGGGGAACCCCCAGTTGATCGCCCCGGCGGCGTTGGCGTACCACTCGTCGGTGACGAACCCCATGGGCATGACGAAGGCGAAGGTGCGGTCCTTGTTGTAGAGCAGATTTTTCCGGTAATCGCCCGGCTTGATGCCGCCGAAGGCCATGGCCACGCGGCAGGCGAACCCCATGGCAAAGACGGCGGCCGATACGTCCGGGCCGAAGGAGACAAGGCGCGTCGGCCATCCGATCTGGACGCCCGCCTCGACGAGCTGATCGGAAAAGCGTTTCCCCTCATGCTCGCCGCACATGAAGACATAGAGGTTCTTCTCCTGCAGTTCCGTGGCGATCTGCTTGGCAATCTCGGGCGACGGGGCGGCACCCACGATGGCGGCAAACCCCGGCGCCGTGCCGTCGACAAATTCAACGCCCCGCTTACGGAAGATGACGTCGTTGGCCGCGCCAAGCCAGATGTTGTCCGGCGCGATATCTTCCTGCTTGGTGTAAAAATTGGGCGCTTCGAGATAGCGAACGGCCTCGATCATCTCCTCCGCAAAAAAAGTCGCCATCCCGGCGTCCAGCGCGGGCGCCAGATAGGGCAACGCGAACTTTTCCTTCACGAGCGGCGGCAAAAGGGTGCGGCACCGCTTGAGGATGGGCTCCATATCGCTGATCTTCTGAACGGGAATTCCCAGTATGGCATATATGATGGGGAGGTAGTAGGCGGTGTCCGGAAACCCGATCTCCTGGTCCGGACCCCACTTCTCCAGCGCCTCCTTATACTTGTTTTCGGCCCTCTCCACGATCTTGTGGGCCCCTCGTATCGCTGCAGATGCAATGATTTTAGACACGTGACCTCCTCCTTCCGGCTGTCTTCTGTCGGCCCGCAGGACGCCGCGGGCCGATACCTGATTGTATTAGGCAGCGTCAATCTCGCGACGTTTGGCCATGTCGAACAGAACCCGCTCTCTCGCCTTGTCGATGCCGAGCGCCTTGCGGCCCGCATCGATGCGTTCGATCATCTTCCTGGCCGCCTCGAGCGGGTCGGCCTCGAACCCCCACTTTCCCCTGAAGATGCTGTCGAAATCCTCAAAAAGATGCTTGGTGACCACTTCGCTGCCCGTGGTGGGCCAGGTCGTCCCGAAGACGGTGTACACGCCCGATGCCACGAAATACTGCCCGATGGCGATCGCCTTCTCGCTCATCCATTCGAGCGCGGCGCCGGCCGCCGGCAGATCGGCGATGTCGTCCCCCAGCCCGCCCGCCTTCACGACCGCGGTGGCTGCCATGAGTATCCGGCTGTTGTCCACGCAGGCGCCCATGTGCAGGACGGGGGGTATCCCCACGGTCTCGCAGACCGAGGCCAGCCCTTCGCCGGCATACAGCCTTGCCGCTTCGGGTGTCAGGAGGCCCGCCTTTCCGCAGGTCATGGCCGCGCAGCCGGTCACCAGGACGATCACGTCGTTCTTGATCAGCTCCTTGATCAGCGTCAGGTTGGGGTCGTCGTGCGTGACGCGGGCGTTGTTGCAGCCCACGACGCCCGCGATGCCGCGGATGCGCCCGTTGATGATGTTGTCGTTCAGCGGCCGGTAGGAGGCCCGGAAGACGCCGCCCAGCAGATAGTTGATCGTTTCCTGGCTGAAGCCCACCACCTGGTCCGTGGTGTCATCGGGTATCTCGACGTTGCTCTTCCTGTTTTTGTAGTTGTCGATCGCCTCCATCAGTATCTTCTTGGCCACGGCGGTGGCGTGATGCTCGTCGAATTCGATATGCATGGCCCCTTCGATCTTGGCCTTGGCGGAGGTGGTGATCAGCTTCGTGTGGTAACACCTGGACACCTGGGCCAGCGACTGCATCTCGCACTGCACATCCACCACCATGGCGTCTACCGCGCCGGTGACGATGGCCAGCTCCTGCTGCAGGAAGTTTCCCGCGACGGGGATGCCGTGGCGCATCAGTATCTCGTTGGCCGAACAGCACATTCCCACCAGGTTGATCCCCTTGGCCCCCGTGGCCAGGGCCGCCTTCTGGATCTCCGGATCGTCCACAACCGAAACGATCACCTCGGGCAGGAGCGGTTCGTGGCCGTGGACGACCACGTTGATCTCGTCCAGTTTCAGGACGCCCAGGTTGATCTTTCCCAACACGGGCACCGGGTTTCCAAAAAGGATATCCTGAAGGTCCGTCGAGATCATGGATCCGCCCCACCCGTCGGCCAGGGCGCAGCGCGCCGCCGACAGAAGAAGGCTCTTGTAATCCTGATCGACCCCCATATGGGTGCGGTGCATCAGCTCGACCACCTCGCGGTCGATGCCACGGGGGGTAACGCCCAGTTTTTTCCAGAGCTCCCGCCGCTTTGCCGGGGCCCTTTTGATGAACAGGAGTTCCCCTTCCTGGCGCCCGAACTCCTCGAGCGCCTTCTTGCCCACGTCGATCGCGATATCCTTGACGGAACGGTCGGCGATTTCAATGTCCAGGTCCTGGGCGACCTGGAACAGTTTCTGTTCGTCCTTGATGCTGAATTCCGGCATTTTCCCCTGCGCCGTCGCCAGAAACACCTCGGCGACGCCGCGGGCGTGGTCCGAATGGGACGCGGTGCCCGCCGCCACCATCCGGGCAAAGTTGCGCGCCGCGATCGTCTCGGGCGTCGCCCCGCAGAGACCCACGCGGGCTTTCTGGGGGACGCCCTCTTTCTTCTTCGTCAAGGGAACGCGGCATGGCCCCATGGCGCATTGCTTGCAGCAGCTTCCCTCCGCCCCGATCGGGCAGGGCTTCATGGTTTCCGCCCGATCAAATATGGTTTCGCAACCGTCGACCGACGCCTTTTTCAGCATTTTGATCGTCGCCGGATCGATACTTTTCTTTTCCATCTCTGCCATCAGTTCCTCCTTATTCACCCACTCCGCTCGACACGGTCGGGTCTATTGATTGGCCATCAAATCGGTGATCATCTCCCTCACGAGCCGGATCGCCTCGGGGTGCCGCATCACCAGCACATCGGCCCCCGCCATCAGGAGCAGCTGCGCGGTGATGGCCTCCATGAGAATTCCCCGCCTGGCCGGATCGCCCATCAGGGGGGCTTCCTCGCTTTTCGCCTTGGCCTCCTTGGTTTTCCACACCTCCTTCGCCAGGTTGCAGATAATGGGGAACTGAAGACGCTCGTCCTGCTGGGTCAGGGCGGCCATGCGGTCGCGCTCCATGACGGAGTATGTGTATTCGATGCCGTAGCCGAGCCCCCCGGTCGTGGGATCCACGATGAGCTGGCTTTCGGGCACGCCAAGATTGCCCAGAAGGATGTTGAGCTGCTTGGCGAGGTTGATGTCGATCGGCGAACAGGCGGCCACGGTGTGCTTGTAGGCGATGGCGCCGGCGCCCACCTGCTTGTAGTTGTCTTCCTGGACGGGGCCGATGATGAGCTGCTTCCCTTCGCAGGCCTCGGACACCTTCCGGAGCAGCTCGGCATCCTTTTCCGGATTCGTACTGCCGTATACGATGACGGGGATGTCAACGGCGTCGGCCACCTTTTTGGCCGTTTCGGCCGCCTCCTGGCTCGATCGGTTCAGGCCGTTGGGATCGGTGCTGACGAGCTGGAGGGCGATCAGGTCGGCCCCCACGACGTCTGCCGCCTTCTTGGCCCAGGCGACCGGATCGGAAACCACATCCTTGTAGGGTTCCAGTGCGGCATCGGCCCAGTCATCGGGCGGCGTATCGTAAACCTCCACGGCAATGCGCGGGGGGTGGGGCATCTCCCCCTCAAACAGATGGAATGGATAGGAAGCCTCGCCTCCCACCGTCAGGGCTTTTTGCCCTTTACCCAGTACGATTTCCCTGATCTTTCCCGTATAGGTCGCTTTCGGTACTGTGAATGCCATTGGTTTGATCCTCCTTCATTGTGGAGAGGGTCGATCGGGACCTGTTCCGACGGTCCGCATACCTCTTCCTTTGCGTCCCGGCCCCTGTGACTCAGCGAACGCCGACATTGAGATATTTCAGCATGTCCTCTCTGCTCTGCAGTTTCTTCCTCCAGTCGTAAGCCTCCTCGGGTTTTCCCTCTTCGTAGGTCGGCCCGATGACTTTCACCTTTTTCCCGTCAAAAGAGGCCTTTTCTTCAAGCTGCTGATCGCTCATCTCGTCTCCTCCTTCCCCATAAGTGTAAAATCATTTCATCGGTATATATGACGTCCTTCTGTGGCCGTTTTCCCGCAGCGCGGTCCGCTTGCGGCCGGCCTTATCCATCCCTTGTGAAGCGACCCGCCAGCGGGGCGGGGCCTGTCCGATGCGCACCCGGTCACGGTATAGTCCGGTCGAATATGCGCCATGCCGCCTGCACCGAAGGCGCCGACAGAGGGAGCCCGATCGTGGGCGTGCCGCTGCGGTCGTAGCGGCTGATCTCCTCGCAGGCCGGTATCGTTCCGGCCAGATCGAGGCCCTGTTTCCGGATTTCTGCCGTGATCCCCTCGTCCAGGGGACCGCTCATGCGGTTCAGCACAAGGACCTCCTTGTGGATGTTTGATTTGAGCTCCCTGATGAGGTCACGGATCCGCCCGGCCGCGATGATGCTTCGTCTGCTCGCGTCGGAAAGAATGAAGAGCAGGTCCACGTCCTGGGTCGTCAGACGGCTGAAGTGCTCCATCCCCGCCTCGTTGTCGATGACGATGTAGGGATAGTTCCCCGTGAGCAGTTCGATGTATTTCCGGGCGAGGGTGTTCGCCGCACAATAACAGCCGGCCCCCTCCGGACGTCCCATGGCCAGAAGATCGAATCCCTTGGCCTCCGTCAGGGCCTCCTGCACCTTGTATTCAAACCACACATCCTTCGTCATTCCCTGGGGAACGTCTTCCTTCATCGCTTCGCGCATGTCGCCGATCGTCGTTTTGACGTCAATGCCCAGCACGTCGTTGAGATTCATGTTTGAATCGGCATCGACAGCCAGGACGGGCCCTTTGCCTTTTTCGCGCAGATAGCGGACGATCATCCCCGCAAAGGTTGTTTTTCCCGTTCCCCCTTTTCCCGAAACAGCGATGGTAAAGCTCATCGACCTAGGCCGCCTTCCTTTTCAGCCGCAGGCGCTCCTGCACGCCTGGAAACGCCCCGGTGTCCGTATGGGGCAAAAACAGGGCGGCCATGAACTCGTTCATGAAACCCTGATGGTTGCTCAGTTCGAGATTGGTCATCATCAGGGAGATCCGTTCCGCTTCCTTCAGCAGCGTCTGGGAGAAGGAGAGCAGCCTGGCGCCCAGCAGGGATCCGTTGCCGACGAATATGAACTTGCCGATCTCCAGCTCGGGAAGCAAGCCGATGAACATCGCCTTTTCCAGATCGAGATGACGGCCAAAGCCGCCGGCGATGATGACCTGTTCCAGGTCGCGAAAACCCAGACCGACGCTGTCGAGCAGCACCTTGCAGCCGGCATAGATGGCGCCCTTCGTACGGATCAGGTTGCCGATATCGATCTCCGTCAGGACGATGTCGTGCTTGATTTGCGTTTGCTCTCTGCGGGCAAGGACATATTCGCTGCCGTCGGGCCCCTGTCTCACCCGGTCGGTGGGGATATCCAGACGGAACTTGCCGTTCTGGTCGATGATCCCCGTCTCCATGAGCTCCGCCACGGCGTCGATCAGGCCCGAACCGCAGATGCCGATGGGCTTCACCATGCCGATGGTCAGGATCATCGGCTCGAAGGTGTGCGGATTGATGCTCACCTCCTCGATGGCGCCCCGCGTCGCCCGCATCCCGAACTTGATCCCCGCCCCCTCGAAGGCGGGGCCCGCCGAACAGGAGACCGATGCGAGCCAGTCCTTGTTGCCCAGCACGATCTCGCCGTTGGTGCCGATGTCCATGTAGAGCGTGAGGGCTTCGCGCTGGAAGATCCCGGATCCCAGAATTCCCGCCACGATATCCCCCCCCACGTAGCTGGCCACCATGGGGAAGATGTACACATGAACATGCTCGCCGATGTCGATCCCCAGATGCACGGCCCGCACCGGCGGGATGAAATGGGCGGTGGGGACGTAGGGCGCCTCCCGGATATACCTGGGATCGAGCCCCAGAAACAGCTGGGTCATGGTGGTATTCCCGGCGATGACCATGTGGGAGACCAGCGAGCGGTCGATGCCGCTCATGTTGAGCAGCTCATTGATCAGGCCGTTGATGGTGCCCACGATCGTCTCCTGCATTTTTTTCAGGCCGGCGGGCTTGCGCGCATAGACGATGCGCGTGATGACGTCTTCCCCGAAGCTGATCTGGGCGTTGTAATCCGAGGCTTCGGCCAGGGCAAACAGCTTCGCCCCGTCGCAGAGGCCGTCGGGGCAGGCGACCACCTTGCATTCGTTGAGATTGAGCAGCTGGGCGAAAACGGTGGTGGTGCCGATGTCGATGACGATGGAGTAGTTCTGCTGCCGGTTGTCCCCCGGCTCCACATTGATCAGCTTGCAGCCTTTCCGCGTCAGGACCAGTGTGACGGTCACCTTCCAGGCCGCCTCCCTCAGGATGCGGCTGAGTTTCCGGATCACCCTGAAGTCGGTGGAAATTCCGTTGATGCGGTGCTGGCGCTGTATGGCGTTGGTCAGGCGCGTCAGATCGCTGATGTTGTCTTCCAGTGTGGGCGGATCCAGCTCGATATATCTCTTGAAAACAGTGGGATCCACATCCCAGTCCTGAACCAGCTGGTAGAGGTCCTTCGGCGAGAGAAGATAGGTGCCCTGCTCGCGGTCGCCCTTGAGGGCCAGTGCCGACTTGTCCACCTGC
>JBFMBA010000299.1:0-3392 GCA_040755475.1 Thermodesulfobacteriota bacterium | reverse complement strand
AGATCAGGGAGACGCTCATCGATGCGATCACCGGGGCGCTGCAGGTGGAAAAGGTTGTTCTGGTGATCGCCGAAGGGGGCGCTTTGCGACTGTACGACGGAGGCCCGGACGAAGGAGGGGAGCCGCCCGGGGATGTCGACCTGCTGCTGCGGATCATCGGGAGGGAACCGCAACCGATCAACCGCGTGACGGCGGAAAAGCGATGCCCGGATCATCGCGAACGCGAAAGGATGTCCGGGCTTTTTACCCGGCTGGGCGCCGTGCTGGCCGTCCCGCTGCCCGGACGGGAAGGACTGACCGGAATGATCGCCCTCGGACAGAAGCGATCGGGAGAGCTCTTCGTGGACGAGGACCTGGAGCTGCTGAGCACGATAGCCAATCAGGCGGCCACGGCGATCGAAAACGCCCAGAGCTATGAGGCCCTGGAGTCGCTCAACCGCGATCTCGAGCAGCGGGTTACCGAACGGACGGCCGATCTCCGCAGGGCCATGAGGGAAAGGGAAAAGGCCCAGGATCAGCTCATCCGCTCGGAGAGCCTTGCCGCGATCGGACAGCTGGTCGCGGGCACCGCCCACGAGCTGAACAACCCCATCGCGGGGGCCATGAGCCTCCTCCAGAGCAGCCTGGAAACCATGGAGGGATGGAGCCCGCGGCCGGAAGACAGGAATGAGATCATCGAAGACCTCCGCTTTTCCCTCGAAGAGCTGCGGCGGGCGGGGGCCATCATCAGGAGCCTTCTCGATCTGTCCCGTCAGACGCAGACCTATGTGGAGCCGGTGGACATGAACCGGGCCGTCGACGACGCCCTTCTGGTTCTCTTCAACCAGTACAAGAACCTGGACGTGGAAATAACGAAGGATTATGCGGTCCTTCCGCGCGTCAAAGGGAACTACGCCAACCTCGGTCAGGTTCTGATCAACATCATTCTGAACGCACTCCAGGCGCTGCCCGAAGGGCGAGGGGAGATTCTGCTGCAGACCCGCTACCTCGAGAGGGTCGATACGGTCACGGTCCTCTGCAAAGACACGGGCGGAGGTATCCCGGCGGCCCGGATGAAGGATATTTTCAAGCCTTTCTTCACGACCAAGAAAGTGGGCCGCGGCACCGGCCTTGGCCTGTACATCTCCCATGAGATCATCCGGCGTCACGGCGGCCAGATCCGGGTGGAGAGCGAAGAGGGGGCGGGGACGGCAGTGACCGTCGAGCTGCCCCGGGAAAGGGGGAAGGGATGAACGGCCTGCTGGTGGTGGACGATGAAGCGGGAGTCCGCCGTTCACTGAAGCGTCTGCTGGAGAACGACGGGTACCCGATCCTTCTCGCCGAGGATGGCCGGGAAGCGCTGGAGATCATCAGGGGCGACCCGGATCTTGTCGGGACGGTGATCTGCGACTACCGGATGCCCGGGATGAACGGCATCGAGACCCTGGTCGAAATCGGCCGGATCAATACGGAGATCACCCGGATCATTCTGACCGCCTACGCCACCATGGCCAACGCCATCGAGGCGGTGAACTCGGGAATCGACGGTTTTCTGACCAAGCCCTTCGATAACCGGGAGCTCAGGGCGAAGGTCAAGGAATGCATGATCAAAAAACGGCTGAAGCAGTTCGTTTCCGAACAGGTGATGGCGGAGATACAGAAAAACGCGCGGGCCATCGAACCGAGGCGAATTCAGGCGACCATCCTGTTTACCGACATGCGCAACTTTTCCGGATTGGCGGAACGTCTCGCCCCCGCAGAGCTGTCCGATCTCCTGAACCGGCATTACTTCAACCCCCTGGACGGCGTCATCTTCGCCCATAACGGGACGCTGGACAAACACATCGGAGACGGCGTCATGGCCATATTCGGTGCGCCCGTCGGTGGCAGCGACGACGCGGTCCGAGCCGTGCAGGCGGCACTGGCGATTCTGGAAGCGATCGATCGCACCAGCGGGTGCATCCCCGATGCGGACAGAAGGTTCGCCGTGGGTATCGGGATCGCCACGGGCGAGGTGATGGCGGGGATCTTCGGTTCCTGCAGGAAAAAGGAGTACACCGCCTACGGATCGGCAGTAAACCTGGCCTCGCGGCTCGAGAACACGGCAAAGGGAGGTGAGATATTGATATGCGGCCGCACCGCGCTGCTCGTGGAAGAGACGGTCCAGCTCGAAAAGGTCACGGGGCTCGCCGTCAGGGGGATTGCCCGTCCATCGGAGGTATTCAGAGTCCTCGGGAGTAAGCCGGATAGGGGGACCGGGAAATAAGCGGGAAATAGGCCTTGACTTTTTGCCGGGCCTGGTTTAGAAAGACTGCAAGTGACGCGGGGTGGAGCAGTCCGGTAGCTCGTTGGGCTCATAACCCAAAGGTCAGAGGTTCGAATCCTCTCCCCGCTACCAAATAAAATCAAAGGGTTAGGTGATCCGCCTAACCCTTTTTTAATCTGAATCGAATGCGCTTTTCCTTGGGACCGGGGGGCGAGTCTCCGTGAGTTGAAGGATTTTCGACTTGACGGCATTCGCGAGTCGCGAATAGCGCAAGGATTATATAAGGCTATGGAAGGGGCTGATTGAAGATCAGCGGGCGGAAACGATACTTATCCGGATCGACCACCACAAAATGACCCGGCAATCGATCTTGGTGCTTGGCGATCAGCGCTTCCACGCGCGGCCATTTCCGGTGTCTCTCCCGGGCGTCGATGCGGATCAGAATCATGCCGTAGGCAGGTTTCTTCAGACGGTAAACGAGCTCCCCGAAATCCTTGTCCTCCGTCAGCAGGATGCGACCTTCGCGAAAGGCGGTTTGCAGGACTTCATCATCGGAGATGCCTGCCTGCTGTTCGGGGACGTAGGAGACGTCGTGCCGGGCAGCCCGGAGACTGGCCACGATGCCCGCATCACAGCACTCATCGGCAAGAAATTTCACGGATTCACCCGTTATCCAAAGGCGATCTGTTCGTCGGCAAGATAATCGGCGGCAAAGGCCTGGGCGGAATAGATATCCTCCCTGGTCAAATGGGGATGATCCTTGATGATCTCCTCGATGGTCATGCCGCCGGAGAGCTTCCGGAGAATCTGTTCCACAGTGATCCGCGTGTTCTTGATGACCGGTTTCCCGAACATGATCTGCGGATTCATCTCAATTTTCTCGTGGGTCTTCATGGGTCCCTCCTTGATCCCTGCACATACGACTTTATGCATGGAAGCTGTGCATCATTATACACATTTCCCCCGTTTACGTCTAAAAAATCATCTTGTCGCCTGATATTCGATCCCGTTGGGTCAGGACCGCCCGGCGACAGTGTCTGGAGGCGACTGAAGCCTCCGGTCGTGTTTCTCATGAACGGTAATCCGAAGGAGAAGAAGGGGAGTTGAATAAGGGGGAATTCCCGCCCGCCGCCCCATCAGGCGGTAG
>JBFMBA010000298.1:0-14994 GCA_040755475.1 Thermodesulfobacteriota bacterium | reverse complement strand
CCTCGTCGGTCCGCAGGTTGTTGATCCGCTCGCCGATATCCTCCTCCATCCACATCCTCGCCCCGCCGGCGCCGCAGCAGAAGCTCCTGGCCATGCTGCGCTCCATCTCCGTGAGAGTCAGGCCGGGAATCGCCCTGAGAATCCGCCGGGGCGCGTCGTAGATCCCGTTATACCGGCCCAGGAAGCAGGAGTCGTGGTAGGTGAAGGTGCCCTCCGCCGGTTTTTTCAGGACGATTTTCCCCTTGGCGATCAGGTCGGCGATGATCTCGGTGTGGTGGTAGACCTCGAATGCACCGCCGAAATGGGGGTAGTCCTTCTTCAGGGCGTTGTAGCCGTGGGGGCAGGTGGTGATGATCTTCTTCACATTGTAGCGCTTCATCGTCTCGATATTCGCCTGGGCGAGCGTCTGGTAGAGGTATTCGTTCCCGCCCCGCATGGCCGAATCGCCGCAGCACCCCTCCTCCGTCCCGAGGATGCCGAAACTCACCCCGGCCGCTTTGAGAATCCGGGCGAAGGCCGCGGACACCTTCTTCCCCCGGTCGTCGAAGGACCCGGCGCAGCCCACGTAGAACAGGTACTCCACATCCGGATCCTCGGTCAGTGTCTTGATCCCCAGCCCCTTCGCCCAGTCCGCCCGGAGGTGGGAGCCGATCCCCCAGGGATTCGAATTGTTCTCCATGTTCCGGAAGGTGAGCTGGAGCTCCGGCGACAGCTCCGCCTCGGTGAGCACCTTGTACTGCCGCATGGCGACGATTTTGGGGACGTGCTCGATGGAGGCGGGGCAGTGCTCGGTGCAGTACAGGCAGTTCGTGCAGGCCCAGAGCTCGTGGAGATCGATGACCCCCCCGACCAGGGGCTTGTCTCCGTTTGCTGCCTCGGTTCCCGTGTTCGGTCCGTCAGTCTTCCCCTCCTCCGGGTCGGCGGCCCCCTTCTCCACCCCCTTGGACGCCGCGGCCGGCGCCAGCTCGAGCCAGTGGGTCTTGATGTCCTGGATCAGCTTCTTGGGCGAGAGCGGCTTGCCGGAGAGGTAGGCCGGGCAGCCGTCCTGGCAGCGCCCGCAGCGCGTGCAGGCATCGGAGTCGAAGATCTGCTTTTTCGTGAATTCCTCGAGCTTTCCCGTGCCGAAGGTTTCGGCCGTCTCGAAATCCCGGATCGGCTCCATGTATCCGGCGGGTTTCAGGGGAACGAGGAAGTGGTTGGCGGGGGTGGTGAGCATGTGCAGCAGCCGCGAGTAGGGGATGTAGGCGATAAAGCCGAGGGACAGCAGGGTGTGGATCCACCAGGTCGCCTGGTGGAGCGATTTGGCCTGCCCCGGATCGACGCCCGAAAAGGCCCTGGCCAGCATCCAGCCCCCGAAGGACCAGATTTCCCAGGGGGGGGACGTGACGCGGATCCGGAGCGCCTCGACGATGAATCCGGTCACGATGATCGCCAGCAGCAGGAGCAGAACCACCGCGTCATCGGGGGTGTTGTCGGATTTTCCCTGATAGCCCAGACCGTCGGGCCGCCGGATGTAGCGCCGGACCATCGCCAGGATCACGCCGATCAGGACGCACAATCCGAAAAGATCCATCAAAAACGAGAAGACCAGGTAGAAGGTTCCGCGCAGGAAGAACCACCCCAGCAGGGGCCCGGTGATGTAGGTTTCTTTGGCGATCAGTGCCGTCCCGATGAACAGGACGATGAAGCCGAAGAAGATGAGCCCGTGCATGATCCCCGGATAGGGTTCCCGGAAGGTCTTCACCTGGAGCAGCCCGTCGATCAGAAGCGCCTTGATGCGTTCCGGGAGGCGGTCCAGCGGGGTGTCCGGCCTGCCGAGGGCAACCCACAGCCGCCACCGCCGGTAGACGCCATAGGCAAAGATCGCCACGGCCACGGCGGCCAGGGGATACAAGAGGAGACCAAAGGATTCGGCGTTCCAGTAAACCTGTCTGCCTTCGTTTCCGATGGAAAAAGCCGCGTGCTCCATAATCCCTCCCAGTATATGTGTAGGATACCTTCCCGTCGACCGCTTCGCAACAGGTGCGCTTCCCTTTCCCAAGGCGGAAGGGGGTGGATGAGAGGGGGGTGGAACCGTATGACATCCCGCCGCGGACCCTCACCCGGTCCCTCCCCCCTGAGGGGGCGGGCATGTGCAGCTTCTTCTGGCGGGCATCCTTGCTGTATCCCCGGCCGATTCAGGCGAGCAGCTTCTTGCACTCCTTCGTGAGTTCCGGAACGACCTTGAACAGATCGTCCACGACGCCGTAATCCGCCTTCGTGAAGATGGGGGCCTCGGCATCCTTGTTGATGGCCACGATGTATTTCGATGAGCTCATCCCGGCCAGATGCTGGATGGAACCGGAGATGCCGCAGGCGATGTAGAGGTTGGGCGAGACCACCTTGCCCGTCTGCCCCACCTGGTCGCTCTGGGGCCGCCAGCCCGCGTCCACGGAGGCGCGGGAGGCGCCGACGGTGGCGCCCAGGACCCCGGCCAGCTCTTCCAGGATCGCGTATCCTTCCGCCCCCTTCATGCCGCGCCCGCCGGAGACGATGATGTCGGCCTCGGTCAGGTCCACCTTTCCGCTCGTGTCCTTCTGCACTTCAAGGACCTTCGTCTTGAGCTGCGCCTCATCGAGGGCGGGATCGAACTTCACGACCTCCCCGGCCTTGGCGCCTTCCGTCGCGGGAAAAACGTTCGGCCGGAGCGACGCCATCTGGGGGAACGAGGAGATGACCACCTCCCCGAAACATTTGCCCGCGTACATGGGCCGGATGGCAAGGAGCTTGCCGTCGGCGATCTTCACGTCGGTGCAGTCCGTGGCCAGACCCGTGGCCAGCTTGCCCGCCAGCCGGGCCGACAGGTCCTTCCCCTGGGTCGAGGCGCCCAGAAGCAGGATCGCCGGATCGTTCTCCTTGACCACCTTGGCCACCGCCGCCGCATGGGCGTCCGTGGTGTAGGGTTCGAGCAGGGGGCTGTCCGCCACGAACACCTTGTCGACTCCGTATTTCCCCAGTTCTCCGGCGAGCCCTTCGATTCCCGAGCCGCACAGCACGGCACCCACCTCCTCGCCGAGCTGGTCGGCGAGCTTCCGGGCCGTGGCGGCGAGCTCGAAACTGATCTTGCGCAGCGCGCCGTCCCGCTGTTCTGCAACGATCCACACTCCCTTTGCCATGTCCATAACCTCCATCGTTAAACGAGCATTATTCAGAACCTGTGCACGGAGGTGATCGGATACCGGAAGCACGCATTGGAGATTTTTCGGGCACACTGCCCCCGCAGCGGAGTGCCGTCCGGGAAAACTGTTTGAGCGCGAAGCGCGAGTTTTTTCCCGGCAGCGAAGCGAGGAGGCGCAGGGTCGAAAAAGGTCCAGCGTGCGAAGGAATCACGATCTCCGACGCGTACCGTCATATCACCTTCGCCTCTTCCCGCAGCGCCTTCGCCAGCTCCGCCGCTTTTGCCGCCGGGTCGTCGCCGCCGATGATCCTCCCGGCGGACCTCGCCGGGGGCGGGATGCATTTGGCGACCCGGGCCTTGCTCTCGGCGGAGATGCCCAGCGCGGCGGCATCCTTCACATCGACCGGTTTCTTTTTCGCCTTCATGATGCCCGGCAGGGAGGCGTAGCGCGGCTCGTTGAGCCCCTTCTGGGCCGTCACCAGAGCGGGCAGCGGACACTCGATCAGGAGCTGGGCCCCCTCGATGGGGCGGACCGCTTTGATCTTCCCGTCGGTGAGCTCGAACTTGGTCACGACGGTCACCTGGGGAATCCCCAGCAGCTCGGCCAGAATGGCGCCCACCTGGGCGGAATCGTCATCGATGGCGCGCTGGCCGCAGAAGATGATGTCGTAAGGGGTCTCCTTGATGGCCGCGGCCAGTGCGGTGGCCGTGGTGAAGGCGTCGGCCTTGTCGAGGCCCGGATCGCTGACGTGGATCCCCTTGTCGGCGCCCATGGCCAGGGCCGTTCGGATCGTCTCCATGGCCCGTGCCGGCCCCACCGAGACGACGGTCAGCTCGCCGCCCGTTTTCTCCTTGAGCCGCAGCGCCTCCTCCACGCCGAACTCGTCGTAGGGGTTCATCACCCACTTGATGCCGCCTTCCTCGATTCCCGAACCGTCGGGCTTCACCCTGATCTGGGCTTCGGTATCTGGAACCTGCTTGACACACGCAACAATATTCACCTTTTCCTCCTTCCCGGATGTAGGCCCGTCGCGGCTTCCGTCATGGGCTCACGACGCGCATCCGCCATAATGGCTCCCTTGTCCTTACAACCCCTTTCACAGCCTGTTCTTGACCAGATCGGCCACCACCGACGGATCGGCCAGCGTGCTCGTATCGCCGAGGTTGTCGACGTCATTGGCGGCCACTCTCTTGAGGATCCGCCGCATGATCTTGCCGCTTCGCGTCTTGGGGAGGCCGTCCGCCCACTGGATTTTTTCCGGCGTGGCGATGGGACCGATGCTGGTGCGCACGTGGGCCACCAGCTCTTTTTTCAGGTCGTCGGATTTTTCCACGCCCGTGTTGAGCGTCACGTAGGCGTAAATCGACTGTCCCTTGATTTCGTGCGGATATCCCACGACCGCTGATTCCGCCACCTTCTCGTGGGAGTTGAGCGCCGCCTCGACCTCGGCGGTCCCCATCCGGTGGCCCGAGACGTTGATGACGTCGTCGATGCGGCCGGTGATCCGGTAATACCCGTCCTCATCGCGCGACGCCCCGTCGCCGGTGAAGTAGTAGCCGGGGTAGGGTTCGAAATAGGTCTCCTCGTACTTCTTGTGATCCCCATAAATCGTCCGGGTGAAGCCGGGCCAGGCCCGCTTCATGCAGAGGGCGCCGCGCCCGACCGGCTCTTTCACCTCGGCGCCGGTGGTGTCGTCCACCAGGCACGGGACGACCCCCATGATGGGCAGCGTCGCCAGCGCGGGCTTGATGGGGACCGCGCCGGGGAGCGGCAGGATCATGAAGCCGCCCGTTTCGGTCTGCCACCAGGTGTCCACGATCGGGCACTGGTTGCGGCCGATCACGCTGTAGTACCAGTGCCAGGCCTCGGGGTTCAGGGGCTCGCCGACGGAGCCCAGGATCCGGATCGAGGAGAGGTCGATCCCCTCCACCCACTGGTCCCCCTCCTTGGCGATCGCCCGGATGGCCGTCGGGGCGGTGTAGAACTGGGTCACCTTGTATTTTTCCACGATCTGCCAGAACCGGCTGTAGTTGGGGTAATTGGGCACGCCCTCGAACATGACCGAGGTGGCGCCGTTGCAGAGAGGGCCGTAGATGACGTAGCTGTGTCCCGTTACCCAGCCGATGTCGGCGGTGCACCACCAGATGTCCTGCTCGTGGTAATCGAAGCCCAGCTTGAAGGTGTAGGCCGTAAACAGCAGATAGCCGGCCGTGGTGTGAAGGGCCCCCTTGGGTTTGCCGGTGGACCCGGAGGTGTAGAGGATGAACAGGGGGTCTTCGGTATCCATGGGTTCCGGCTCGCACTCCCCGACCGCCTTGTCCATCTCTTCATGCCACCAGAGGTCGCGGCCCTCGGTCCAGTCGAGCGTCCCGATCTTTTCGCCGACCCTTTTGACCACGATGACCTTTTCGATGGAGGGGCAGCCCTTGAGCGCCCTGTCGGCGTCCCGCTTCTGGGGCACCGCCTTGGCGCCGCGGAAGGACCCGTCGCAGACCACAAGGATCTTCGCCTGCGAGTCCTGGATCCGGATCGAGAGCGCCTCGGGGCTGAATCCGCCGAAGACGACGGTGTGCACGGCGCCGATGCGGGTGCAGGCGAGCATGGCCACTGCGGCCTCGGGAACCATCGGCATGTAGATGCACACCCGGTCGCCCTTGCCGATGCCGTGGGACTTGAGCACACTGGCGAACTTGCACACCTCGGCGTATAGTTCCCGGTAGGTGATGGCCCGCTCCTCGTCCGGTTCGTTCCCGACCCACTGGATCGCCACCTTGTCGCCCCGCTCATCCAGATGCCGATCGAGACAGTTGTAAGACACATTCAGCCGGGCGCCCTCGTAATACTTCAGATAGATCGGCCCCTTGCGGATGTCGAAGTTGAAATCTTCGACCTTGTCCCACTTCTTGAAAAAACTGAGGTATTCATCGGCCTGTTTGGCCCAGAAGGCCGGCGGATCGGCCATGAATTCCGCGTAGAGCCGTTCGTACTCCTCCCGGCTTTTGATGTAGGCCATCTTGCGCACCCGCTCGTGAACCGGGTACACGTCCTTCAACTGCGCATTGTCCTGTGTCTCCATTTCGATCTCCGTCCTGTTCCCCCTTTTATCCCTATTGTGATGATTTCAGGTCGCCCAGGACCGTCCCCTCATTCCCCGAGGCAGGAACGAAAAACCACCTGCAAACCATACAGGCGTCCCGGCTCAATGGCCCCTTTCCGGCAAAAGCCCTCCCGGAACTCCCGGCCGGATCATCCGGCTTCCGATCATGACGTGCGAGACTGCCGTTTTCGGAAGAGACCTGCTGTTGATGCTGATTCGAACCGCTACGGATGCGTTACTGAAAGTGAACGGCGGTCACTATATGACCAGAGGTCATGTCATGTCGCCTGTGCTCTATCCGAATGTCCACAGGATGTCAAGCTATTTGTTTAGAACGTCGTAACCATGGCGCAATGCTATCGGACGGCGCCGAAGATGTCAAAAGGTATTTGTCACCGTGTCACGGTGTGCTGGACGGTAACAGCGGCGGCGGGCCGTACAGTCACAGTATGGGTTTTTTTTACCCGGAGGCCCCCGCCGGTGTGGCTTTTTTGACACGAACATCCTGATGGAACCGGGTGGTTTTGCCTCACCTGCTGCTGTCCGGATAGGGCAGGGCGTGCGGCGGCATGACGTGCCCGTCCGCCATGTCCGGTGCCATGGCCTTGGAAGCGCTTGCCGATCCGCCTTCCCCGTCGCAAATTCCGCCTTTCCCCCGGCCCCCCTTCCGGCATCGATCTGAAGAGGGAGCCGCTGGTATGGCGCTTGCTACAACATACTCGCCTCCGGAGCGAAAAGCGTTCTGCCGGACGAGGCAGGAGCCGGGACGAGGAGAAGAAATTTGGACTTGACATCGCCGGCGGGCGGTGTTACGGCAACCATGTGACATATTCTGCGGCAAGGAGGTGATGCCCCGATCATGCGTTTGTTCAGGCGGCCTTCGGAAACGCCCGAAGGGCTTTCCCTGCCGGCGGCGGACCGGCGGAGGGCGGGCCGCGAGCGGTGACGCGAGAGCGTCGGTTGCTATTGAAAGTGTCCCCATGCCCGTGGGGATCAAACCAGCAAAAAGACATCAGGAGGATGGAATGAAGAAACTTTTGGTTGCTTTACTGTCGCTGGGGCTGATCGTGGCCTTCAGCATGAGCGCCTCGGCCGCGACCGTGAAGTTCAGCGGCCAGTACTATGTGAACGGCATATACGAGGACAACCGGCCCTTCGGCGATGGCGCCAAGGCCTACTCCCGCGCCTTCATGTTCAACCGCACGAGAGTGCAGATGGTCTTCGACGTCGCCAAGGGGCTCAGCTTCACGACCCGCTTCGACGCCTTCGAAAAGCAGTGGGGCGCCGTGAACCGGAGCAGCGGCACGGCCGAAGACAAGTCCAACTCCGGCAAGATCAAGGACGGCATCGCGCTCCAGGAAAACCTCGAAATGGAGCACGGCTACGTGACCTTCATGACGCGGATCGGCAAGTTCGACATCGGTTATCAGGCCGCCGACGAGTGGGGTACCCGCTTTGCCGACACCCCGGGCTCCCGCCCGCGGGCGAAGTACACCGGCGCCTTCGGTCCGCTGAATGTCATCGCGATCTACCAGAAGAACTACGAAGCGGACACGGTCATGTACACCTCCACACCTTCCGGCGTCACCGACGGCGATGCGGACCGTTACATGCTGGCCGGTATCTTCAACTGGAAGGGCGGCAACGCCGGTCTCCTCTATGTGTACGGCTTGACGAAGAACGCAAAGCCTACCGCGCACTACTACGCCGAGACCAACACGCTGGCGCCCTTCTTCAAGGCGACCTTCGGCCCCGTTTACATGGAGGGCGAGGTGGTTTACACCTTCGGAAAGGCGCGCAAGTATGACACGGGCAAGGGCACGGACATCGACCTGGACAGCCTCGGCGCCTACCTCATGGCCAGGGTGAACATGGGGCCGATGTTTTTCGGCGGCCAGGTCGGCTACAGCGCCGGCGACGACGGCTCCGACCCGACGAAGTCCAAGACCGGCCCGGCGAGCTCGACGAGCTGGACCCCCGCCCTGATCTTCGGTAACGCCAACCTGAGAGTATGGGCGTACGGGTCGCATCACGGCACGGGAACTGCCCACGGGGCCTACAGCACCGACAAGCAGAACCTGATCCTCTACAACGTCTTCGGCGGCTTCAAGGTGACGCCGAAATTCACGGTCGAGGCCGCGTTCTCCTTCATGCAGGCGGACAAGACGCCGGCGGGCTATATCTCCAAGGACTACGGCTACGAAGCCGACATCAAGGCCACCTACAGGATCTACGACAACCTCACCTACATGCTGGGCGCGGGCTATCTCTGGACCGGCGATTACTTCAAGGGCAAGAGCGCCGACCACAAGGTCGGCAACGACTACCTGTTCATGCACCAGCTGACCCTGAGCTTCTAAGGTCGATTCGATTCGGCGGAGGGTAAACCTCACAAACCGGCCCCGGGGAGAAATCCCCGGGGCTTTTTTTCGATCGTCTCCCGCTGACCGGCTCCCCTCTTTCCTTTTCTCCGTTGCTGTTTTCCCGCCGTGTCGCCGAAAACCACCGCGCCCCCCTGCGCGCCTCCCGCAGAACCGGGGGAGCGCGAACCCCCGGTCCCCGCTTCCGGAGAGGGCGTTTCGCATCGCTCCGGCATCGGATCGCTTCCCTGTTGATCTCGGCAAACCAAAGTGATATGGTACGCATACGGTGCTACAACCTGCACCGGGTGTCACGGCTGTACCGGATTGTCTTGCGAGGTAAGGAAGATGCGTCATCGAAACCGGATCGGTCGCTTGTCCCTGATCCTGGCTCTGTCTCTGGGCGCGGCGGCCTGCTCCGGTTCCCTTTTCCGGAATTACGGCCGGATCGATCCCGCCGCCGAGGTGACCCGGGCCTTCGAGGGCTACCGGGTGAACAGCGAATACCGCTATTACGCCAGCGGCGCGCACCACCACCCCAACGCCCTGATGGGGCTGCACAGGGACCACCGCCTCGACCCGGAGACCCTCTGGCGGGAGGTGCCCGGGATGACCGCGGCGCGGATGGAGGAAATCGTCGAGGGGATGAAGACCAAGGCCTCCCAGCACAACATGTTCCAGTACGGCTTTGCCATGTCGGACGACAGGGGCCGGCCGGTCGGCGTCTGGTACTCGATCCTCTGGGCGCGGACGTTCCTGCGGATGAACGAGGACGGGATGGTGCGGATCGATACGCCCGCGCCGGACGTCTATCTGCGGCTCGAGCAGGACGGATCGACGGGCGACAGCCTGTACTGAATCTTCGGGGCGCCCCGCCTCATCGCACCGGACATGGGCGGGGAGAATCCGCCGAAGGTGCCGGAGGTGGTTGCTCCGACCTTTCGCAGCGCGTAATTTTTTAACGGAACGGGGTGGGGATCGTCCGGACACGGCGCGGCCCGGGAACGGCGAGAGCAGGGATGAGGGGATTTCATGCCGATCTATGAGTATGCATGCGGGACTTGCGGGCATCGCTTCGAGCGGATCATGAAGGTCGGCGAGGCGGCGCCCCTCTGTCCGGTCTGCGGCGGGGCGGAGGCGCTCAAACAGGCCGTCCCTTTCCGGACGAACGCCTGGTCGACCTTCCTGGACCGCATGGAAAAGCGGGTCAGTCCGCAAAAATTCAAGTAGGCCATCGTGTGGTGACGGCGAAGTCGCCATGACAGTAAAGGACCGGACATAGAAAAGATACACGGCTACCTCACCGGCCTCGGACCGGCCGAAATCAGGAGTATCGCGCAGTTCTACCGGCGGCGCTGCCCGCCGGAGCGGATCGTGACCCACGAACTGGCCCGGCAGCTGACGGAGCTCTCCCGTCTCATCAACCGCCAGATCGGGCTGCTCGTCACCCGCCGGGGGGAGATCGCCTATGTGATCGTGGGCACCCATCACAACATCCTCATCCCGGCCCTGGACCGCTTCCGGTCGTCCTCCCGCCGCTTCCGGGGACTGCGGCTGATCCACACCCATCTGAACGGCGAGGAGCTCACCACCGACGATCTGACGGACCTCGCCCTTCTGCGGCTCGATCTGGTCTGCGCGCTGGAGGCGGGAGAGGACGGGCTGCCCGGTGTTGCCCACACCGCCCATCTCATCCCGGAAAATCCGGAGGGGCGTTTCTGGATGACCCTCGAGCCGAAGCGCCCCGCCGAACTGGATCTGGATTTCACCGCCTTCATCGCGGCCCTCGAAGGGGAGTTCGCCGGGCGCCAGAGAACCCGGAAGGTGGAGGCCGTCGAGCGGGCCATCCTCGTCCGGGTGGAAACGAACCCCATGTCCGACGGGGAGGCCTCGCTCACGGAGCTTCGCGAGCTCTGCCGGAGCTGTGACGTCGAGGTCTTCGACGCGGTCATGCAGCGTCGCCCGGAGATGGATCCCCGCTTCCTGGTGGGCAGGGGAAAGCTTTCCGACCTGGTCATCCGGGCGATGCAGATGGACGCGAACCTCCTGGTCTTCGACCACGAGCTGACGGCCGCCCAGATCCGGTCCATCGCCGACTTCACCGAGATGAAGGTGATCGACCGCACCCAGGTGATCCTCGACATCTTCGCCCGGCGGGCCCACAGCCGCGAGGGAAAGATCCAGGTGGAGCTGGCCCAGCTCAGGTATCGACTGCCCCGGCTCACCCGGCAGGATGCGGGCCTGTCCCGGCTGGCGGGGGGGATCGGCGGGACCGGTCCCGGCGAGACCAAGCTGGAGGTGGACCGGCGGCGGATCAGGGAGAGGATCCACCGTCTGGAAAAGGAGCTCAAGAACGTGGAAAAGGCCAGGGGGCAGCGTAGGGCGCTGCGCGAGAAGACGGGTCTTCCGGTCATTTCGATCGTGGGTTACACCAATGCGGGAAAATCGACGCTCCTCAACGCCCTGACCCGGAGCGACGTCTTCACCGAGGACCGCCTCTTCGCGACGCTCGACCCGAAGAGCTCGCGCCTCCGATTTCCCCGGGATACCGAGGCGCTCATCACCGATACGGTCGGTTTCATCAGGGACCTGCCCAAAGAACTCGTTACCGCCTTTCGGGCGACGCTCGACGAGCTCCAGGGGGCGGACATCCTTCTCCACGTCATCGACGTGAGCAACCCCGCCTTCGAAGCCCAGATGGCCGCCGTCGAGACGATCATCGAGGATCTCGATCTGATCGGCAAGCCGATGCTCAGGGTCTTCAACAAGGAGGATTGCCTCCGGGACAGGACCGGCCTGCCGGGTCTGTGCAGGCGCTTCGGCGCGGTGGCCCTCTCGGCGCTTGACACGGCCACGCTGCCCCCGCTCATGGAGCGGCTGGAGGGTCTGATCCGGACCGGAAGCGTCCGGGATGCGCATCATGTGTAGCCAGAGAGGAGGAGAATGACGCTCCCTCTGCACGCGGGACTTTTTTTCAATCGGCGGGTGCGAAGAAATGGCTGATTTTTTCAGGAGACACCGTGTCACGGCGGGATGGGTTCTTATGATGGTCCTGACGGGCTATGCGGTCCTGAACCTTCTTGCGCGGGCTGTGGGGGGCTATGCCGACCTGCCGCGGCAGGATCCCGTGTCGATCCACGAGGCGAGAATCGAACAGCTCAGAGGATTTCTGCCCCCCGCGGGGGAGGTCGGCTATGTCACCACTGTGGAAAACGAAAAGATCTTTGCCGCCGAGAGGGCCTTTCGCAACGTGGAGTATCTGGCCCAGTACGTGCTCACCCAATACACGCTGGCGCCGCTGATCGTCCGCAACAGCCCGGCGCATCCCCTGGTCGTCGGCAATTTTCTCGACGGACCGCCGCCGCCCGGATTTCTGGAGAGGCACCGCCTGGTTCCCCTCAAGGATTTCGGGGAGGGGCTGATCCTCTACGGAAGGGAGCCGGGACGGTGATCTTTTTCTCTGTCGCATCCCTTCTGCTTGCGTGGATGATCGGCCTTCTGATCACCTGGATTTTCTTCCCGGCCGGGAAGGAGAAAGCCGCGGGCATCCTCCTGAGGCTCGCCGCCGCCGGCGGCCTCGGGATCGGAGTCACCAGCTGCGGCTACTTTGTCTGCCTTCTTGCAGGGCTGGCCCGCTTCACGCCCCTGTTCGACCTTGCCCTTTGCCTGGCTCTGGGCCTGGTCTGGTGGCGGCGCCGCCGGCGCAGTGGGGCCCGCGGGCCGGACGCGGCAGCCGGAAGAACCCCGGCGGGATCCTTCCTTGAGAAGCTGATCGCCGCCCTGTCCGCCGGCGGGCTTGCGGCGTACGCGGTCTCTTTCGCCGCCGCCTTCCTCAAGGAGCCCCATGGCCGGTGGGACGCCTGGCTGATCTGGAACATGCACGCCCGCTTCCTGTACCGGGGCGGCGAGCGCTGGCGGGATGCCTTTGCCAGCGGTCTGGACTGGAGCCACTGGGACTACCCCCTGCTGCTGCCCCTGTCGGCAGCCCGGGGCTGGACTTACGCGGGCGGGGAGAGCGTTCTGTTCCCGGCGCTCCTGGGCTTTGTCTTCACGCTTCTGGTCCTCGGCCTGCTGCTGGGGGCGCTGTGGCTCCTTCGGGGGCGGACCCAGGGCTGCCTTGCCGCCATGGTCCTGATGGGCACCCCCTTCTTCCTCACCATGGGCGCTGCCCAGTTCGCCGACATCCCCTTCGCCTTTTTCATGCTGGGAACCTTCGTCATGCTGTTCCTGTCCGAGCGATCGCCCGATCATCGCGCCGGGGCGCTGATCCTGGCGGGGGTTGCCGCGGCGCTCGGCGCCTGGACGAAAAACGAGGGTCTTCTCTTTGCGTTGGTGGTGACCGTCAGCCTGGCCGGCATGGCGGCGCACGCCGGCGGATGGAGCGCATCGTTCAAGCAGACCGGCCGGTTTCTGGCGGGCGCCCTGCCGGTCCTGCTCATCGTCGTTTATTTCAAGGCCCGGCTCTCCCCCGCCAACGACATCATGGAGGGTGTGAGCCTGGCTGCCGTCTCGGCCAACCTCGTCGACTGGGGACGTTACACCGAAATCGCCCGGGCCTTTTTCTTCACCGGGATCAGTTTCACCCAGGGGGTGGTCGACGTGCGCGAGGGGATGCGGTTCAATCCCGGCGCCGTGAGCGTCCTGCTGCTGGTCGCCTATCTTCTGATCAGCGGCGTCCGGATCGATCGGCAGGAGCGGGAGTGTTTTCTTCAGGCCGGCGCAATCCTGGTCCTGATGCTGACCGGCTACTTTTTTGTCTACGTCGTGACGCCGCTCGACCTGCACTGGCATCTGATGACCTCCCTGAACCGGCTTTTCCTCCAGCTCTGGCCGAGCGCCGTCTTTCTGGCATTCATGGCCGCCGGAATCCCCGGTCAGCGCGCACCCGCGCAGGGCGCGCCGGCAGCCGCATCACCGCAGGCGAAAGGGTCCCCCGCGAGGGGTAAAGCCGCCCGAAAACGAAAGGATTCGAAATGACAAACGAAAAAAGCCTGTCCGTGGTCGTTCCCGTGTACAACGAAAAGGAGACCATCCTGAAGATCATCGAAAAGGTGCTTCGTCTGGACATGGTCAAGGAGGTGATCGTCGTCGATGACGGCTCCACCGACGGGACGAGGGATCTCCTCCAGGCGGCGTCATTGGACGCCCGGGTGAGGACCTTCTTCCATGACCGGAACCGCGGGAAGGGGGCCGCCCTGAGAACCGGGTTCGGTCACACGACCGGGGAGATCGTCACGATCCAGGACGCCGATCTGGAGTATGATCCCAACGAGTTTGTCGAGATGATCCGGCCGATCAACGAGGGGGTGGCCGACGTCGTTTACGGCTCCCGGCTTTCCGGGGGCAGGCCCCAGAGGGTCCACCTTTTCTGGCACAGGATGGGAAACGGATTCCTGTCGCTCGTGACGGGCATCCTCTACAACACCACCCTGTCCGATATGGAAACCTGCTACAAGATGTTCCGCAGGACCGTCCTGGACGGGATCCGGATCAAGTCCGACGATTTTTCTGTCGAGCCGGAACTGACGGCCAAGATCTGCAAGAACAAGGCGTGGCGCATCTATGAACTGCCGATTTCCTACTATGGGCGCAGTTACGCCGAGGGGAAGAAGATCTCCTGGCGGCACGGGTTTTCCGCGCTCTGGACGCTTCTGAAGTACCGGTTCACCGACTGAGCGGCCTTTCCTACATGACCCCCCGGTACCAGCCCCCGTCGATCTGGATGGCGGCGCCGGTGATGTAGCCGCTCCGCTCCGAGGCCAGAAAGGCCACCAGGGCGGCGAATTCCTCCGGCGTCCCGAGACGTTTCATGGGGATCGACGCCTCCCAGCGGGCGATCACCGCCTCGGGCGTCGCCCCCTCTTTTTCCGCCGTGATCCGGGCCAGGGTCCGGACCCGGTCGGTGAGGGTGTAGCCCGGGCAGACGCTGTTCACCGTGACGCCGAAGGGGGCGAGCTCATTGGAGAGCGACTTGGCCAGGCCGATCACCCCGGACCGGACCGTGTTGGAGAGGATCAGGCCGTCGATGGGCTGCTTGACGGAGATCGAGGTCATGTTGATGATCCGGCCCCAGCGCTTGGCCTTCATCACCGGGACCGCCTCGCGGGTCATCAGGATCGTCGAGAGGAGGTTCAGGCGGAACCCCTTTTCCCAGAGCGTCTCGTCGATATCGAGGAAATCGGCCGAGGGAGGCCCCCCCGCGTTGTTCACGAGGATGTCCAGCGTTCCGAAATGGTCGATCGCCCCGCGGACCGCGCCCTTTGCCTGCGCGGCGTCGCTCACGTCGGCGGGAATGGCCAGCGGCTCTTTCCCCGTTTCACGCCGGATCAGCTCCGCCGCCTCGTTCAGATAGGGATCGTTGAGGGCGCCGATCGCCACG